>DASVBI010000084.1:0-5040 GCA_036375915.1 Terriglobales bacterium
CAGAGGCATTTTCACGCCGGCAACTTCCTCGTAGTTCACCCGCCCCACCTGCCCGGGCAGGCCGGCAAGACGGCTGCGCTCGATCCAGCCGCGCTCTGCCAAACGCTCCAGGCTGATCTGCAGCGGGCTTCCGGCAAATGCCGACAGGGAGGAATAGGGGGAATTGCCATAGCCAACCGGCGCCAGCGGCAGCACCTGCCACAGGCTTTGCCGCCCTGCCGCCAGAAAATCAATAAACTCGTAGGCTGCCGGACCGAAGTCGCCGATCCCACCCAGCGACGGCAGTGAGGTGGGATGCAGCAGGATCCCGGTAGATCGTAAAAAAGACATGATGGGTGTTCAGCGTGCCAGGTTGTTGAACTGCCGGGTAGCCCACGGCACCGCCGCCGCTTAACTCGCCTCGTTGTGAGGAGTGGTCAGCTGCTTTAGCACCTGCTGGTTGATCTGAATCTTGCCGCTCTTTTCCATTTGTTCCCGGAGATTGGCGATGAACAGCTGCAGCATCTGGTCGCGCTTCTGTTGCATCACCTGCTCCCGGATCTGGTCTTTCTGCTTCTGGAAATCAGCTTGCGAGGGCGCCTCCCGGTCCAGCAGGGAAAGCACAGCTCCGCTGCTGCCGCTGTCAATGGGACCGCTGATCTCACCCGGCTTCATGGAGAAAGCCACGCTCGCCGGTCCGGACATGGCGCCCACCTCCGGCACTTGTTCTTTGCGCGTGACCAGGTCGCTTGTTTTCAAGGTCGCGCCCTGTTCCTTGGCCGCCCTCTTCAGGTCGTGCAGGGCGCGGGCGCGGTCGGAGAGCTCCTGCGTTTTCTGGGCCAGCATGGCGGTAGCCTGCTGGTTGACGAACTCGGATTCCACCCGCGAACGAATCTGCTCGAAAGTCGGCGTCTGCGGCGGCTTCACCGCCGTCACCTGGTAGACAACGTAGCCTTGCTTAAGGTTGGTCATGTCCGGCGGCGCATTCTGCGCGGCGCTGAAGATGGCGTCCATGAATTCCGGCGATTGCCCCATTCCCGGCAGCGAATCGTTGCGGCTGACGAAGCCGGTGCTGGTGACTTGCAGTTTGTTCTGCGCCGCCGCCTTTTCCATGCCCATGCTGCGCGCGGCGGACTGCACGCCTTCCGACAGGTTCTGCGCCATCTGCGACGCCCTGTCCTGCGCGATAAGCGGTTGGATCTGCGCTTGCACTTCGCTCAGCGGCTTTACGTGCGCGTCCTGCTTATCGTCCACGTGGATGATATGGAAGCCGTAGCTGGTCTGCACTATCCCGCTGGTGGAGCCTTTGGGCAGGGAAAAGGCCACCTTCTCGAATTCCGGCACCGTCTGCCCGCGCTGAATCCAGCCCAGCGAGCCGCCATTCTTGGCGCTGGCGGTGTCCTGGGAATCCTTCTCCGCCATTTTGGCGAAGTCTGCCCCGGCATGCAACTGCTTCAGAATGTCCTCCGCCTTTTGCCGGGCGGCTTCGACGGCCTTGGGGTCCACCTTGCCATCCGGACCCGGAGGCGGCGTCTTGATCAGAATGTGCCGCACTTCCACCTGCTCCGGCACCCGGTACTCGTCCATGTGCTCGTTGTAGTAGCGTTGCAGATCCCCGGAGCTAACCTGCACCTGGCCGGAGATCTTACTGGTATCAATCAGGATGTAGCTGACCTTGCGCTGCTCGGGAATGGAATTGACGTAGGTCTGCTTGTTTTTTTCAAAGAAGGATTTCAGTTCCGCATCGCTGGGGTGGATTTGTTTCTTCAGCTGGTCGGTGGTAAGCACCGCATACTCGAACTTTACCTTGGTGTCGTCCTTGTCGAACTGCTGCGCCAGCTCCGCGTTGGAAACAGTAACCACCCCGGTCACCATGTCCATCAGCTTGCGGCGCAGCAGGTCGTCCTTCATGGCCTGCTCGAACTGCGGCACGCTCATGTTGAACTGGGAGACAAAGTCATCATAGGCCTGCTCGCCGATGAAGGTGCCGTTGGGGAACAACTCGGGGCTCAAAGAGCCGTGCTGCAGTTCATCCTGCAGCTCGGCATCGCTGACGGTCAGCCCCAGGCGCTCCGCCTGCACCACCATGGCATGCTGTGTAATCAGGTTGTCGGCCGCGCGCTGGTAGAGAAAAGGCATCAGGGCCTGGGGCAGCCCGCGGGGAAACTGCTGCCGGCCCATGCTGCGCGCCTGCTGCTGCACCTCGGTGATGCTGATCTCCTGGCTGCCAACTTTGGCCACCACGTTCTGTCCCAGATTGCTCTGGAAACCAAAAGCGTCTCCCAGTATGCCGCCGGGAACCAGCACGATGACCATGGCGGCGCAGATCACGACCAGAAGTCCGCCCAATACAATTTTCTTGACCGGGCCGGGGGTTTGCAAAAATCGAATCATGTTGTTCTTTCAAATGCTCCAGAATAATTAGCGGGCAACTTTTATTATAAACGAGCTTCCTCCTGCCTACTCCGGCGCCGGACCGTAGCCGCCGCTCCGGATTCCACCCGCATTTCGCGCTAAAGTTTGACAATAAGGCTCATAATGAATGGTCCGCTCGTATCTTTTTCCGGAGGCTGCCAGTGAGCAAAGCTGTGTCCGCCCGCTTACTACTGATTTCGTTCTCTTTCAGCTTGTTACTTTCCACTGCCTTCGCCGCCGAACCCCCGGCCACCCTCCCCCTCAACCAGGGCTGGGCCATCCAGTCATCTTCCCAGGTTACCGATACCGGCCAGACCCTTTCCCTTCCCGGGCACACCACCTCGGGTTGGTACAGCACCGCTGTGCCGGCAACCGTTCTTGCCACTCTGGTCAAGCATCAGGTTTACCCCAATCCCGATTTCGGCATGAACCTGCGCCAGATTCCCGGCACCAGCTATCCCATCGGGGAAAATTTCTCCAATATTTCCATGCCCCCGGGCAGTCCCTTCGCCGTGCCCTGGTGGTACCGCACCGAATTTGACGTGCCCGCCAGCGACAAGGGCAAGCAGCTTTGGCTGAACTTCGAGGGCATCAACTACCGCGCCAACATCTGGCTGAATGGCAAGCAAATCGCTAACGACAAGGATGTTGCCGGCATGTGGCGCACCTACGAGTTCAACGTTACTGATTCCATCCGCCCGGGCGAAAAGAATGCGCTGGCTGTGGAAATTGCCGCGCCCCTGGCCACTGATCTGGCTATCACCTTCGTGGATTGGAACCCCATGCCCCCGGACAAGGACATGGGCCTGTGGCGCGGCGTTTACCTGGCCACCAGCGGCCCGGTTGAGGTTCGCCACCCCCACGTCATTACCGATGTGGACATCCCCTCCCTGGCCAATGCCCACCTGACGGTTACTGCCGAGTTGCACAATGCCACTGATCAGCCGGTCAAAGGTACTCTGAAAGGGGCGATTGGCAACGTCCGGTTCGACCAGCCGGTTGAGTTGGCAGCCAACGAAACCAAGCAGATGGAATTCACACCACAGCAGTTCTCGCAGCTCAACATTTCTAACCCCAGGCTGTGGTGGCCCTGGCAGATGGGCGCACAGAACCTCTATGACCTGCACCTGGAATTCGATACCGACGGCGGCATCTCCGACCAGCAGGACACGAAATTCGGCATCCGCCAGGTCACTTCGGAGATGAACCCCAACGGTTACCGGGTGTTCAGCGTCAACGGCAAGCGCATCGTGATCCGCGGCGGCGGCTGGTCGCCCGACATGATGCTGCGCCAGAACCCGCAGCGCCTGGAAGACGAAATTCGCCTCACCAAGGACATGGGCCTGAACACCATCCGGCTGGAGGGCAAGCTCGAGACCGACCACTTCTTCGATCTCGCCGACCGCTACGGCATCCTCATCATGGCCGGCTGGTGCTGCTGCGATGCCTGGGAGAAGTGGCCGCACTGGCCGCCGGAGAATTTCGATATCTCCCAGGAGTCGCTGCGCGACCAAATTCGCCGCCTGCGCAATCACCCCAGCCTGTTTGTCTGGCTGGACGGCAGCGACAACCCGCCGCCGCCGGACGTGGAGCAGAACTACCTTAACGTCCTCAAGGCCTGCCGCTGGCAGAACCCGGTGGTCTCTTCCGCCACTGCCAAGCCCACATCGGTCACCGGCAACAGCGGCGTCAAGATGACCGGGCCGTACGAATACGTGGCCCCTTCCTATTGGGAGACTGACAAAACCCGCGGCGGCGCCTACGGCTTCAACACCGAAACCAGCCCCGGCCCGGCCATCCCCGTGCAGGAGAGCCTGGAGAAATTCATCCCTAAAGACAAGCTGTGGCCAATCAGCGAGCATTGGGCTTACCACGCCGGGGGCGGCGCCTTCAAGGATGTTCATGTGTTTACCGAGGCCCTGAGTGCCCGCTATGGCGCCGCGGCCGATCTGCAGGACTATGACAGGAAAGCGCAGTTGATGGGCTATGAAGGCATTCGCGCCATGTTCGAAGCCTACAGCCGTGACAAGTACAATTCCACCGGCGTTATCCAGTGGATGCTGAACAATGCCTGGCCTTCCGTCATCTGGCACCTGTTTGACTACTACCTGCAGCCGGGCGGCGGCTACTTCGGCGCCAAGAAAGCCACGGAACTGCTCCACGCCCAGTACGACTACGACGACCACTCCATTACGCTGGTCAGCAGCCAGTACACTCCCGCCAGTGGGCTGAAGGTCACAGCTACGGTCTACAACCTCGACATGGCGCAGAAATTTAATAAGCAGCTGACCGTGGACGCCGCCCCGGATAGCAGCCAGAAGCTGTTTGCGCTGCCCAACATGGACGGCTTGACGCCCACCTACTTCCTGCGCCTGACCGTGGACGATGCCGCCGGCAAGCGCCTCAGCACCAACACATACTGGCTCTCCACCAAGCCGGAAAAACTGGATTGGGAGAAGTCCACCTGGTATTACACGCCGACCGCCGAATACGCCGACTACACCGCGCTCAAACAGCTACCGTCAGTGAAGCTGAAGCTGGCCAGCCGCACCGGGCACGAAGGCGGCAACGACGTTACTCACGTCACGCTTTCGAACCCCGGCAAGTCGCTCGCGTTCTTCATTCGCCTGAAGCTGGCGAAGGGCA
>DASVBI010000656.1:0-12824 GCA_036375915.1 Terriglobales bacterium
AAATGCCTTATTAACAGATGTTTAAGCCGGGGTGTTGGTTTCAGCAATCTGCGATGCCACCTGCACCGGCTCGTCCTCAAAGTGTTTTTCGGCTTCCCCGCCGCCCCGCAGCGCAAATGAATTCGTATCCCGCGCCTGGCCTTTTTCCACCCGGGTAATGACATACGAGCAGCCCAGCCAATGAGCCTCAGCCAGGTCGGTAGGCGACCAGCGCGCCGGGTGGTCGGGATGCGAGTGGTAAAACCCCACGATATCCAGACCCCGCTCCCGCGCCTGGCGCTGGATGGCGATCAACTCGCGGGGATCAATATTGTATCGGTTCTGGGGCGAATCGGTACGGGTATTTCCGGCGCGCGCCACCGCCGTGACCAGCCGCTGATCATCCTCCTCCACCCGCCCCAGCAGAACGCCGCAGCACTCCTCAGGATAGGTCTCCTCGCCGTGCCGGCGCAGCTGGTCGTAGCAACTTTGATCAATCTTCAACATAAAATCCTATTTCACCACGGAGACACAGAGGCACAGAGAATAATTGACGATTGAAGATTGCCGATTGACGAATTCAAAACCCACTTTATTGACGAATTCAAAACCCACTTTCATGACGGGACACAGGCGGACAGCCAAGGCTTTCAGATCGTCAATCGAAAACCATCAATCCTAAATTTCTCTGTGCCTCTGTGACTCTGTGGTGGACTCATTCTTCTTCCCAGAAGCGCTCGCTCAAGTATTTGTCCCCGGAATCGGGCAGCACGGTCACGATTACGGCCGGCTGCTTGCGTTCCACCAGGGCGCGCGCCAGCTGCAGACAGCCCACCACCGCGGCTCCCGCGGAAATGCCAACCAGCAGGCCTTCTTCGCGGGCCAGGCGGCGCACCATGGCGTAGGACGCTTCCGTGGAAATGCCCAAATCGTCATCCGCCAAGGCAGGGTCATAGATCTTGGGCACGATAGCGGTGGCCATGTGCTTGGCGCCTTCAATGCCGTGGAACGAAGAATCCGGCTGCAGGGAGATGCACTGGATGCGGGGATTGAATTCTTTGAGCCGACGGGCGGTGCCCATGAAGGTGCCGCTTGTGCCCAGCATGGCTACAAAGTGGCTGATGCGGCCCTCGGTCTGACGCCAGATTTCTGCCCCGGTGCCATGGTAATGGGCGCGCCAGTTGGCGTCGTTGGAATACTGGTCGGCGTAGAAATAGCGCTGCGGCTCGGCCCCATACAGTTCGCGCGCCTTGCGAATGGAGCCGTCGGAGCCCTCGCCGGGGTCGGTATAAACGATGTTTGCCCCATAGGCGCGCAGAATGTGCTTGCGTTCCAGAGAGACATTCGAGGGCATGCACAAGGTGACCGCGAAACCTTCCGCCGCACCCAGCATGGCATAGGCGATGCCGGTGTTGCCGCTGGTGGAATCCAGCAGCACCTTGCCGGGAGGGAACTGGCCGGTGCGGCGCGCCTCGCTCACAATGGCAGCGGCAGCCCGGTCTTTCACTGAGCCTCCGGGATTAAGCCACTCCGCCTTGCCCAGCAGTTGAATGCCGGGAAGATCGCGGGTGATGCGCTCCAGCCGGAGCAGAGGCGTGTTGCCAATGCGCTGCAGCAGGGTTTCCCCCAAAGGGGTGTTGGCCCGCGACAGCGCCGGTTGTGCGCCTTCGGCATTCACGCCATGTGTCTCATTCGTGACAAGTTGTGCCATTTTGCGCTTCAGGCAATGACTCTCGTAATGTGCTTATTAGATGAATTACCGCATCTAAAGGAGGCGATAGTTTATAAAGGTGTCTTGCGGGCGGGCAACGCACGCACTGGGAATGGCCTCGAATCGCTTCCCAAAGGCGTAGAAGCAGTATTGAGCTCGTACGCGGGCTAAGACAGGATATAAGCGGAAAATGGCCAAAAAGCAAGAAGGACGAACCTACGACGAAGCGGTTAACTGGCTGCGTGAGCACCAGTTTGATGTATTGGAAGCGCCGGGAACCAAAACCAGCCGGGTATTTGTAAAAAAATACAACTGTTCAGCCGCCATCGAGAAGACGCCCGAGGGTGAGGTAAAGGTGTTCGCCTATCCCGGCTACCTGATCGGCGGCGAGATCGCGAAGCTGATCAATAAGGGCTACCAGCAGGTGCTCAAAACCACCAAGACGGAAATTGCGGCCACAGCCGACCACCTGAAGGCGCTGCACGATTTCACGGAAGAGCTCAAGGAAGCCGTGGGCAAGCCCAGCCTGTACAACGAGTCGCTGGGGACGGTGAGCGACGCCTACGCTTATGATCGCGTAGAAGGGCGGGACAAACCCGACACCTCGCGTCCCAAGCGCCCCTGGGAAGAACCGGTAGGGGCAGGCAAGCCGGACAAACGCGCATAGGACCTGATTTCACCACCGAGACACAGAGGCACAGAGGGGACGAAGCCGGTAATGGCTCTCTCGCAGTTAGCCAGTCTCGTTTCTCCGTGCCTGTCGTTCTGCAAAGTCGAACAGCCAATTCCGTCATTGTGTTAATCCTTGGTTAAAAGGCTGTCATCTCGAGCGAGGGCGAAGGCCCGAGTCGAGAGACCCCTCTTCTGCTGGGAGCCACATTTCTGCTGGAAGGAGTTTCCACCTGGTTTTTCTATCCCGGTTCTCGGCAGAAACCCATTTATGCGGCTCGCTACGGCCACCCGGGTAGGGGTGTTTCGACTCGGGCATCCGCCCTCGCTCAACATGACAGACATGATGCTTGCGGCGGCAAGGCTCTATGTTTTCAGTGAGCCATGATGCGCGCCTGTATAATCCGCGGGCATGAAAAGGATTTTGGCGAGCATCTTCGCTTCGTTCCTGCTTGTCACCTTGGCCGCGGCCGCCAATCAGCCAGCCAATGCTCAGGCCGCGATCCGTCGGGTGCTGGATGAACAGGTAAGGGCCTGGAACCGGCAGGATTTGGATGCGTTCATGCAGGGCTACTGGCATTCGCCGCAGCTGACATTTTTTTCGGGAGCCATCGTGTACCGCGGCTGGGACAATGCGCTGGCGCGCTATCGCAAGGCATATAAGTCAGAAGGCCACCAGATGGGCCATCTGGAATTCTCTGATCTGCAGATCGAGACGCTCAGCCCGGCGGCCGCATTCGTACGCGGCGCCTTCCACCTCGCCATGCCGGACGGCAAGCAGCCGCACGGCATTTTCACGCTGGTGTTCCGCAGGTTTCCCCAGGGATGGCGCATTATTCACGACCACACCTGCGCGGCGGAGTGAGATGCCGCGCCGGACCAAGGGGCTTATTTGCGGCGCAGACCAAGCCAGGTCTCGGAAACCACGATGGAGTTGCCGGGATTGTGCGGGTCGTATTTGACGGAGGTGGGCAGGCCAAGGCGGCAGGAGTGCAGATTCACATACTGGCGCAGGTAGGTGATTTCCTGCGAAGCCTCATAAGAGACTCCGGCCACATCGTACTGGTAAATGATGAACTGCGCGGGCCGTGTGCCATCCAGTTCGTGCACATCAATGACGGTGCCGTCGGTGATGCGTCCGATGTGGCTGACGAAGGTGCGACGCTCACGTTCGAGTTCTTCCGGGGTTTTGCGACGCCGGCGCAGCAGGTAGGCCACAAGCGCGGCCGTAGCCAATCCGAACGCCAGCAGGGGATAAGCGTGAAGTGGCACTTCTTTATATGTACCCAGTACCTGGTACCCGGACCACAAGTGGTCGCCCGCTCCCAGGAATTTATGAGTTAGTTTGAATGTGTGTAGTTTAGCAAGGAATAGCCCGGCGCGGTATTACGGAAGTTCGTCGTACCTGATCAATATCCGACCCAGGCAAAAGCCCGGCACTCTTACTTCCGCCGGGCGGCAGGGCTGAAGCCGTGCCCTTCCGAAACATGTGCCTGCGAGGGATTCGGAGCACTCGGCGCTCAGCTCTTAACCTTCTCCCAATCCTTCAGGAACTGGTCGAGGCCACGGTCGGTGAGGGGGTGCTTGAACATAAGGTCGAGCACTTTGAAGGGGATGGTGGAAACATGGGCGCCGGCCAGGGCCGCCTCCACAACATGCAGCGGGTGGCGCAGGGAGGCCGCCAGCACCTGCGTCCTGTAGCCATAGTTTTTGTAGATCTGCACCACGTCACGCACCAGGTCCATGCCCACGTGGCTGATGTCATCCAAGCGGCCCACGAAGGGGCTGACATAGGTGGCGCCGGCCTTGGCCACCAGCAGCGCCTGGTTAGCGGAGAAGCACAGCGTCAGGTTGGTGGGGATACCGGCGTCGGAAAGGCACTTGCAGGCTTTGACGCCGTCGCGGGTGGTAGGCAGCTTGATGACCACATTCTTGTGCCAGGTGGCGTAATCGCGGGCCTGCTGGCACATGCCGCCGGCGTCGGTGGCGGTCACCTCCACGCTCACTGGACCATTCACGACCTGGCAGATCTGCAGAATGGTTTCCTTGAAGGGCTTGCCCTCCTTGGCGATGAGGGAAGGGTTGGTGGTGACGCCATCGAGGATGCCCAGGCTGGCGGCCTCGCGGATTTCGTTCAGATTGGCGGTGTCAATGAAGAATTTCATAATTGCTAATCGAGTTGCCTAGTCGTTCACCACCGGGTTACGCAGGGTGCCGCCGCCTTGCACGCTGACCTCGACAACGTCGCCGGCCTGCAAGGGTCCGACGCCCGGAGGCGTGCCGGTGGCGATCAAATCGCCGGGAAGCAGGGTCATAACCTGGGAAATGAAGCGGATTATAACATCGAGCGGAAAAATGAAATCGCGGGTAGTGCCCTGCTGGCGGACCTCTCCGTTGACGCGCGTTTCCACGCTCACCCCTTCCCAGGGATCAAGTTCATTGGAGACCAGCGGGCCCACCGGGCAGAAGGTATCGAAGCCTTTGGCGCGGGTCCACTGGCCATCCTTATTCTGCAGGTCGCGGGCGGTAACGTCGTTCACGCAGGTGTAGCCCAGAATGTAAGGGCGCACGTCATCGGCCTCGGCGAGATGGCGGCAGCGCCGCCCGATGATGACTCCCAACTCGCCTTCATGGTCCACGCGTTGCGACAATACAGCGGGGCGACGCACTTCGCCGCCGGGACTGAGCAGCGAGGAGTTGGGCTTGAGAAAGATGAGCGGCTCGGTGGGAATTGGGTGGCCCAGTTCTTTGGCGTGCTCGATGTAATTACGGCCGACGCACACGATTTTGGTGGGCTCCACCGGCGGCAACAGGGCGGCGTCGTCAAGCGGCAGCGGCTGCATGCGGCGGCTGGGCAGTTCGTCGAGCTCGCCTTCGCCGAGATGAGGCGCCCTCAGCAGCAACCGCGTAATGTGGTCTTCGCCCGCCGTGGGCTCAACCAGACCGTAACGAATTTGTCCGTCCTGAGTGAAGCGGCAATATTTCATGGCACCCGTTTCAAAGTTTCAAGATTTCAGGTTTTCCCGGGGTTAAAGGCTAGCGGACAGTCGGTAATCGCACCGTATCCTACCAACTACCAGCTACTGGCAACCAACCCAACTACTGAGGAAACACTATCCTCAATGCTGAGCGGCTAAATGCCAAGTGCAAATTGTTAATGGCGCTTCTTTTCCCGATACCCGCTAGTCGGCTCCGGGCACGGTTTCCGAGGCCTCCGGCGCGCGCGCGCTCTCGTTGCCATGCACATCCACGGCAGTAAGGGCGTAGAAATAAGTCCGGCCTGCGGCCACGTTTCCGTCGCGGAGGGCGGGGGTGGGCAGGAGGGCAGAGTTGATGCGCGTCCACGGACCCTGGCCTTCACGCCGGTAGACGTTGTATCCGGCCAGATCAGGATCCGTATTGGGGGCCCAGGTCAAATCTACAAAAGGCTTCTGCCCAACGCCGGAAAACACTGCTTGCAAACCTGAGGGCACGGCAGGCGGGTAAACGTCATTGGCAAAGACGGTGACGGGAGCCGAGTTATCGCCTTCAACTTCGGCCGGAGGCTTGTCCTTGTGCGAGACAATGGTCGCCACAGTGACCCAATACTCATAAGTCTTCTGCCACTCGAAGGAGTGGTCCACAATCTCCAGCTTGGACGAAGAGTTCATGGGGACCTCGCCTGCCAGCACCGCAGGGGCGCCTCCCTTTTCCTGATGATAGACGCGGTAGGAGTAATGCAATTCCGGCAGCTCATTCGGGGCGGGAAGGCCGGTAAAAGTCAGCACAATGCCGTCGGCAGTGACCTTGGCAGCCAAATCGCTGGGCGGCGGGATGGTGGGAGCCAGGGGTACTTGTACCTGGTTAGAAAGGCCCGCGCTGCGTTCCCGGGTGTTCAGGGCTTCCACCGCGTAGTTCATGAAGCCAGTCGGATTCTGCTGCTCCAGGCTGGGAGGCAGAGTGTCTTTGCCGGTGGCAATGACGGGAGGAGTTTTAGCTGAAGTCGGGTGGGTCTTGTTGGCCGCAGCCTGGGCTTTAGCTTCGGCGGCGGCCATTAGGGTCCGTGTGTCCACTTCGGCAACCTGATCGGTGCACTTCGTCATGGCAACGGTGGTGCTGCGGCAAACGCGAGTGGGACCGAGATGGCGCAACCGTACGGTGGTGTGATCTGTGGTCTCGCGGGGCACAGTCCAGACCAGGGTGACGGAATCGCCTTTGCGAGAGACGCGAAGGTCCTGCGGGGGTTGGGGCAGGTCCAGTGAAGGCGGCAGGGGCACTCCCGGTGTGCCGCAGCCGAGCAGGATTGGCAAGAGCAGCAGACCTGCGATGGAGGTAAATTTCATCCGCGAAGCTAATCAGCGTACCACAGCGCATGCAGGGGTTATTGTTCGCGGCGCGGCGCCTGTCGGACTTTGGATCTGGTCAAACCATGGGAGGAGATTGGCTACAGACCTAAGTACCAAGGTTCAGTTACCTGCGTTACTTGTTGAGGCAGTACCAGCGACCTAAATTGAATTTTGTCATGGCTTTTAAGTCGCTGCTTCTCTCGAAGGACGCCGATCTTGTCCAAATCCTGAGCCGTCTGCTCAAGGATCTGGACATTGCGGTAGAGCCCTGCAGCGAGCCGTTTGCTGCTGCTAAGCGATTGATGGATCAGCAGTTCGACGCCATCCTGGTGGATTGCGAGGACGAACAGGGGGCGGGCTGGGTGCTGCAGAGCGCCCGCATGGCCACGGCCAGCAAGAAGTCGGTCACCATCGCTATTGTGGGCGCGCAAAGCTCCGGCCAGGGTGGCCCCCGGGCGGGCGAGAATTTCGTAATCCAAAAACCGATTGTTCTCAAACAGGTAGAGAGCACGCTGCGGGCAGCACGCGGGCTCATGGGAGACGCGGGAACGGGCCCGCGCAGTGAGGCTCCGGCGCCAGTGAGCAGCGTGCTTACGGAAAAGCCACTCAATCCCGTCCCTGCGCCGCACCCTGTGACGAGCGGACAGGGGCGTCCGCCCGCTGAGCTATTCGACGAATTAACGGCAGCCTTGGACCGCCTGGGGCCGCAAGGGTCGCCGGCCAAGCCGGCCCCGGTGGCGTTGGCATCATCTGGCGCTGCAGCGGCGGCTGCACCCGCCTGGGAAAAGCCGGTCCCTGTGGCATCACCTTCGTCGGGAGCGGCAGCTGCCGCTGCACCGGCTTGGGAAAAGGCGTCGCCTGCCGTACCCGAACCGACATTGCCACCTCCGGAACCTGCCGCGCCACCCGTGCTTCGGCCGGCGCAGCAAGCCTGGCCGGGATTGATTACGCCGCCCAGCGCTCCAGCCAAATCAGAAGCGCCGGCTGTGTTGCCCCTGGCAGCCACGGCGGCGGAGATGAAACCAGCCGTCCGCCCGGCTCAGGATCAGGTCCGATCCAATAACGCACTGGACGATGTGCGCCGGCGTATGAGCGCCGCTGCGCCGCCGGCATGGCGAACCGATGTGGAAGAGCGCCAGGAAGCGGCAGCGCCGCGCTTCTCCAGCCTCGCCATGGACGAAGAGCCAAGAAAGGGATTCCCTTTCAAGGCCATCGCGGTCGCCATGGTGCTGGTATCGCTCGCTCTGTTTGGCTACAGCTGGTATCGCGGGCGCAACGCGGCGAATCCGCCTGTCAACCAGGACCAGGCACCGGCAACGCAGCCGCAACCCACGGCCCAGGGGCCAAACAATGCCGCGCCGGAGGCGGCAGCGGTTTCGCCCGGCGGCGATGCAGATAATTCCGCGGCGGCAAAGATAGACAGTTCCGCAACTCAGGCAGCGCGTACGCCCTCGGTTGCGTCCGTAAGACCGAGCAAAGCCGCGTCCGAAACCAAGCCGGCAGCCGATGTCACCGCACCTGATACCACCACCACCGATGTAGGGCTTCCACCTGCTCCCCTGGTAGTAGAAGGAGGCAGGCTGCACTCCAGCCCGTCTGCGCACGCCGACGAAGCGCAGATGAAGCCACCCACCCTGGACGCTGTGGCCAATGCGGGCAAACCCGAGCTGGGAGGAGTAATGAGTCCGGCGCCGGTGGATGTGCCCAAACTGGCGGCAGCGGTTCCGCAGCGCATCAAGGTTTCCCAGGGCGTAACCCAGGGCCTGCTGGTGCGCCAGGTGAAGCCACAATATCCGGCCATGGCCCGAGAGACGCGGGTGGAGGGTGATGTTGTGCTGGCGGCCGTGATCGGCAAAGACGGGACGGTGCGCGATCTGAAGGTGGTCAGCGGGCCGGCGATCCTGGTCTCTTCTGCCATGCAGGCGGTGCGCCAGTGGCGCTATAAGCCATATTTGCTGAACGGCCAGCCCGTGGAAGTGGAAACCCAAATCAAACTGCAGTTCCGCTTGTAAATCTAATCGCTGGCGGCAGCACGCTTGGCACGCGTGGCTGGCAGTTCCGCAGAATAATCCAAGGCTGCGCTTTCCGGTTTGGCCTCGCCCTCTTCTCCACCGAGCATAGACCTGCCCACATCCAGCATGGCGCCGGGCTGGCTGCGGTGAATCTCCACCAGCCTGCCCTGATCCAGCACCAGAATCATGTCGCAGCTTTTGAGCGTATGAAGCCGGTGCGCAATCATGAAGGTGGTGCGGCCGCGCAAAAGCGCTTTGGTGGCCTGCATGATGGCGGCTTCGGTCTGCACATCCACCGAACTGGTGGGCTCATCGAGGATCAGAACCGGGCTGTTGCGCAGGAAGGCGCGGGCCAGGGAAATACGCTGGCGTTCGCCGCCGGAAAGGCGGGCGCCGCGTTCGCCGGCGCTGGTCTCGTAGGCTTCAGGCAGGCGGGCAATGAACTCATGGGCGCTGGCAGCACGGGCGGCGGCCTCAATTTCGGCATCGCTGGCAGCGGGCTTGCCGTAGGCAATGTTTTCCGCGATGCTGGCGGCAAACAGCACCGGCTCCTGCAGCACCACGGCAAACTGGCGGCGCAGATCGGCAATGCGATAGTCGCGGATGTCAACTCCGTCTAACAACACCTGTCCTTCCGCCGGGTCATAAAAGCGCATCAGCAGGTTGAGCAAAGTACTCTTGCCGGCGCCGGTGACGCCGACAATTCCCACCCGCGCGCCCGCGGGAACCTGGAAGGAGAGGTGATGGAGCCCGCGCCCGCTCTCGTCATAGGCGAAGCAGACGTCGCGAAATTCGAAGTTGCCCTGGGCTCGTGCCAGGGGGAGGGCTCGTGGACTCTCAGCAATTTCCGGCGCCTGATCGAGGAGCAGGAAGGCGCGTTCCAAGCTGGTGAACCAGGCCTGCAGGTCGGTGGCCTTGGTGCTCAGCAGCTGCAGAGGCCCGTACATTTGTGCGATGTAGGCCATCACCATAAGCAGCGAGCCCACCGTCAGCAGACCAGCGCGCACGTGGCGCACCCCGATGTAGAGGGCGGCTGCGGTTCCGCCGGCGATGGTCAAGCCGATGAGCAGGTTGAATACCGCCTGCATCATGGAGAGCTGTACCTGGCCGGACATGCGCTTGCTGGAATGACGAACGAAGCGGCCCTGCTCCCGGTTTTCCTGGCCGAACGCCTTGACCAGGCGAATGGAGCCCAGGACTTCCTGGATGACCGACAAGGCGGTGCTATCCAGCTCCTTAATCTCCTGGGAGCGGCGGCGCACCAGCCGGCTGCAGGCCAGCGAAAGCGCGAACAGCACCGGGCTGATAGCCAGGGCGACGAGAGCAAGATGGAAATCAATGCGGGCGCAGACGTAAACCATGCCCACCAGGGTGAAGACGGCGGTAAGCAGGGGCACCACGCCCTGGATGGCGACGTACTGAATGGAGGGCGCATCGTGCTGGATGCGATAAACCGAGTCGGTGGGTCCGTAGCGATCATGAAAAGCCAACGGCAGGCGCTGCACATGGTTGAGCAACTCGGCACGGAAGTCCCAGACCAGCTTTTCGCCCGTGTAGGTCTGCAGGTACCAGCTGGCCAGGCCTTGAACATTGGCGAGCAGGGCGATGACGAGGAGCAAGACAACCGCAAATCCGAGAGCCACCGGGCCCGGCTGCATAGGGGGAAGGAAGTGGACCAGAAAGTTGGGCAGAGGCTGCTGGCCCAGCACGCTATCCACCGCGATCTTCAAAGGCAGGGGGTAAAGCAGGGTGAGAGGCATGGAAAGCAGGCTGAGGAGGGCAATGGCCGCCAAGTGGGGCCAGCACCGCCGCGTCTGCCGCAGGATGCGCAGGTACAACGAACGGCTTGGCCCAGACTTCAACCGCACACCCTTCCGCCGCCTGAATTGGCTTTCCTTAGGCCCACAGTAGCCCGAGTACGCCAGCTGCCGCAATCAGGGGAAATCATTAGAAGGGGGGATAGAGGAATGCCGGCGCTCAGGAACACGCCCTTCCTCCGGCCGCAATCAGCTCGGAGGCGGCAAAATCCGAGAACAAGCGTTCCAGAGGGGAGCTCCGGTCGCGTCACCATACAGAGCCGGTGGAACGGCGGTATACTTGCCCGCACGTGGGGGTTTCCATGTCATTAACAGTGTGCACATCGTGCTTGGCCGTCCTGCTGGTGCTCAGCGTAGCGGGATGGGGACAGAGAAATGGCTCGAATTTTCCTTCCCCGCCCGCGAGCGCGGAACGCATGCCGGAGATGCACAAACCCAAGCCTGCAACCAATCTGGAGCAGATGGAGCTTGCTGCCGAACAGCACAAGATCCAGGTGGAGAAAGACACATCCCGATTAAGTCAGCTGGTGAACGAACTGAAGCAGGAACTGGACAAGACGCCGGCGGGAACACTTTCCGTGGATGCGGTTAAGAGAAGCAAGGAAGTTGAGAAGCTGGCCAAGCGAGTGCGTAAAGAAATGGCGGGAGACTAGGAGCTGGAGTTGCACTCAGTAGTAGGGAGCCGGCGAGAGGCACTGCTGGACGGGGTTTGGGAATGAGGGATATGGGCGAAGCCTATTTCACAGATGAGCTGTTTCGGTTCCTGAAGCAACTGAAGCGGCACAATCAGCGGGAGTGGTTTCAGTCTAATAAAGCGCGGTATGAGGCGGTGGTACGCGATCCCTGCCTGCGGTTTATCGCCGCACTGGCGGGGCCGCTGCAGCGGGTCAGTCCGTGGCTGGTGGCGGATCCGCATCCCACGCGGGGCTCGCTGTTTCGCATCTATCGCGATACCCGCTTTTCGCCCGATAAACGCCCTTACAAAACCCACGTGGGCATGAGCTTTCCCCACCGGGGGACGAAGCAGAGAGTGCATCTACCCGGCTTTTATCTGCACCTGGAGCCGGAAGGCTGCTTTGCGGCCGCGGGCTGCTGGCACCCCGACAATCCGACCCTGATCCGCATTCGTAGCGCCATGGTGGCCCGGCCGGAGGCGTGGACGAAGGCGGTGCGGGGCCTGGAACTGGAAGGGGACGCGCTCAGCCGGCCGCCGCGCGGCTATCCCTGCGATCATCCGCTGGTGGCGGACCTGAAGCGCAAGGATTTTATAGCCAGCGTAGAGCTCAGCCAGGCGCAGGTGTGCGGGCCGCGATTTATGGCCGAGTTCCTGACCGCCTCGCGGAAATTGAGCCCGCTGGTGGGATTTCTCTCCCAAGCCTTGGGGCTGCCGTATGAGGCCGGTGAAGCGAGGGGAGCGGCCGTAGCCTTCCGCTTGAGAGCTTAGCTGCGCGGACCGGGCTTGGCCTGACCGGCCAACATTCCTGCGGTGAAAAGGAAGGGTGACTCGCCGTGCAGCCTGCATGCCTTGGTTTCCGCGTGCACTCCGGATGGAGCGCCCTGGTGGCGGTGGCCAGCACCGGCGGCAGCTGGCAGGTGCTGGAACGCCGGCGCATCAGCGTGGTAGATGGAAAAATAGCGGGTCACACCCAGCCTTATCATTTCGCGCGAGAGCAGCCGCTGCCCGAGGCGAAAAAGCACATTGCCCGCTGCGCCGCAGCTTCGCTGCGCATGGCGCGGGAGGCGATCGAGGATGTCGTGGGAAGGCTCTCGCGCGAGCATCGCGTGGCCGGCGCTGTGGTGCTGCTGGCGTCGGGAAGGCCGCTGCCGGAACTGGAGAAGATCCTTGTCTCCCATCCCCTCATTCACACGGCTGAAGGCGAATTCTTTCGCCGGGCGTTTTCCGAAGCGTGTGAGGCGCTGGGCATTCCGGTAACCCGAATTCGAGAGCGCGACCTGGCGGAGCGCGCGCAGACCGTTTTCAGGAAATCAGCGGCTTCATTGCCGCGGGAACTGGCAGCCGCGGCCAAGCGCCTGGGACCACCGTGGGGCCAGGATCAGAAGGCGGCAGCACTGGCAGCGGCAGTGGCGCTGGGGGAAGCAGGAAGGTAGCACAACTCTGAGCGGTTCAATATGTGGGCACGAGCTTGGCCGGTGCCCAAAGTCATCTCAGCTCTAGTGCCAATCATTGCGCCTGTCATGATGAGCGGACTCACCTGGCAGAACTCCCTTGAGCATGTGGAATGGAGCAAGAGATGCAGGGGTCCTTCGACTCCGCAGGCTGATTCGCAAGCGAAACAGCCTGCTGCGCTCA
>DASVBI010000665.1:0-4611 GCA_036375915.1 Terriglobales bacterium
TACCGGCGGCCGCGGCGGGGGCACCAAGGACATGGCGCAGGGGGGAGTGGCCAGGGCAGAGACCATAGATTCGGCGTTAGCAAAGCTTCGTTCGCGGGTGCTGTAGAGCCGAGCTTTGGGACTGAGCTGTGGAAGCTCAAGGTCCCTCGACTCGCGCACTCCTCTCCCGCAAAGCGGGATCGGTCGCGCTCGCTCGGGATGACAAACGAAATGGATGATGCAATGGCACGGCTGAAGCCGTGCCCTTCCGAAACAGATTCGCGATCTCGACACCTTGAAGCCTTGCAACCTTGCAACCTTGAAACCTTGCAACCTTGCAACCTTCCCCCTCCGCCTTGCCTGGGTTAATCTCTAATCTGCATGGAACAGCGGGTCATCCTGGTTAACCAGCTGGTGAAGCTGGGAGTGGCGGCGGCTATCGCCAGCGCCCAGGTGCGCTCAGTGTGGTTCAAGCGGCTGCTGTTCAAGGAAGAGCGGACGACCGGGGAGAAGATCCGCCTGGCCTTGTTCATCGGCGCACCTTTTGCATTGGGCGTGCTGGTAAGGGCCAGCGTGAAAAACTTCCTCTCCGCCGACATGTCGTTCGAAGCCACCATCCTCATCGGCGTTATCGGGGGCCGGGTGGCAGGGATGGTGGGCGGCGGGTTCGTGGCTGTGCCGGGATTGCTGCACGGCGAGTGGCTGGGGCTGCCCTTCAATCTGCTGGCCGGTCTCATCGCGGGCATGCTGCGCAACCTGGCCGGGGTGCGCGAAGACATCTGGTCGTTCTCGCCTTTCATTGACCTCAGTGTGTATCGCTGGATCCGCCGCAACCTGCCTCGTCCCAAGCTGGACTGGCAGATTATGTTCTTCTTCACCATCATTGTGCTGCGTCTGGCGCGCCAGGCCCTGGCCCGGCAATTCCCACGCCTGATTTTTTCGGTGGACAGTCCCAACTGGCTGGTCGAGGTGGGGATTTATGCCACCGCCATCGTCTCCATCGCCATCGCGCTCAAGATCTGGAACAACACGCGCATCGAGATGAAGCTGGAAGAGCAGCACCGCGCCCTGCTGCAGGCGCGCATGGAGGCGCTGCAAAGCCAGATCAATCCCCACTTCCTGTTCAACACCCTGAACTCGGTTTCATCGCTGGTGCGCTTCGACCCCGACACCGCGCGCGACCTGATTATCAAGCTGGCCAACATTCTGCGGCGGCTGCTGCGCTCGAGCGACGCCTTCGTGCCCTTCCGCGAGGAGCTGGAGTTTATTGACGATTACCTTGATATAGAAGTAGTACGCTTCGGGCGGGACAAGCTGAAAGTGCTCAAGGAGCTCGATCCCGCCTCGCTGGACGTGCTGGTTCCCGGCATGCTGCTGCAGCCGCTGGTGGAAAACTCCATCAAACACGGGCTTTCCACCAAGATTGACGGCGGCAGCATTTACCTGCGCAGCCAGGTGGGAGAGGGGATTCTGCAGATCGAAGTGGAGGACGATGGCGTGGGCATGGGCTCGGCCAACCTGCTGGAGCGGCCCACCGGGCTGGGCGGAACCGGCATCGGCATGGCCAACGTGGCCGAGCGGCTCAAAGTGCTCTATGGCGATGCCGCCCGCATGGTCATTGACAGCCGCGAAGGCCGCGGCACCCTGGTGCGCCTTCGCCTGCCGGTGCTGCACAGCACCGACACTCCCCCCGATTTCTACGTCGCCCGCTCCAGCACCCGGCGGTAGAACTCCTCATATTGAGGAATGATTTTATCGGTGCAGAAGCGCAACTGCGCCGCCTGACGCGCCTGCCTGCCGATGCTGCGCAGCCGCGACTCGTCCTGCAGCAACTCGATGGCGTAGCGAGCCATGGTGGCCACATCGCCCACGTCGGCCAGAAAGCCGCTGACCCCGTGCTCCACCACTTCGGGGACGCCGCCCACGCGGGTGGCGATGGGCACCACCTCGCAGGCCATGGCTTCCAGGGCGGCCAGCCCAAATGATTCCAACTGGCTGGGCAGAAGCAGCACGTCGGCCAGCGCCAGTTTTTCGTTGATGCGGTCCTGCTTGCCCAGAAAGAGCACCCGGTCGTGGATTTTTTTCTGCACCGCCAGCCATTCCGCCTGGGAGCGGTCAGGGCCGTCGCCGATCAGCAGCAGGCGCGCTGGGACTTCCTTCTGCACCCGGTCGAAAATTTCAATCACATCCAGCAGCCGCTTGACCGGGCGGAAATTGGACAAGTGGACCAGGAGGCGCTCGTCCGGCTGCGCATATTCCGTCCGGCGCTGGGCGGCATTGCGATCGCGCAGATAAAGGTCGCAGTTGACGAAGTTGTAGATCACCTCGATGGAGTTGGGGATGTCGAACTCGCGCAGGGTGCGCTCGCGCAGGTACTTGGAAATGGCGGTCACGCCATCGCTCTGCTCGATGGAGAAGCGGGTGATCGGCAGGTAGGAGCGGTCCTGCCCCACCAGAGTGATGTCGGTGCCGTGCAGGGTGGTGACGAAGGGCAGGCGCCGCCGCTTGCCGCGCCCGGTGGCCAGCATCTGCCTGGCCAGCAGTGCGCTTACTGAGTGGGGGATGGCGTAGTGCACGTGCAGCAGGTCGAGTTCGTAGATTTCGGCGACCTCGGCCATGCGCGTGGCCAGCGCCAGGTCGTAAGGCGGGTAGTCGAACAGCGGGTAATGCGAGACTTCGACCTCGTGGTAGTAGATGTTGGGCTGCGGCCCGGTCAGGCGGAAAGGCTGGGAGTAGGTGATGAAGTGCACCTGGTGGCCGCGCTGGGCCAGTTCAATGCCCAGTTCGGTGGCCACAACGCCGCTGCCGCCGTAGGTCGGATAGCACGTGATTCCGATGTTCATGCGCCCCAATGCCGTTGCTGCTGCACCATTCGATGGAGAGCGGGCGGGAAGGATGCAAAAAGGCAGCTGTTGGCTTTTAGCTCTTAGGTGCCCGCTTTCAGCCATCAGCTCGCACCTGCCAACCAAGAGCCAAGAGCCAAGAGCTAGCAGCTAGAAGCTAGTAGCTGCTTCCACGAAATCAGCTCCACGCCATGGCGCTGCAAGGCTTCCCGAGCCGCCTCCGAGGTCAGCACCTGCAGCTCCTGCACGCGTGATTGGCGCAGGCGGGTGCGCACGCTGTCCAATTCGGCGTCATTGTAGCCGGGATGGCAGACAAATTCCCAGGTGCCCTCGGGAATGCAGCCCACGATAGCCTCAAACAACCTCGCGTCGAGCGCGCCCGTGGCCACAATGCCGAAGGTACCGTCGGTGGTGAGCATTTGCTCTTGCTGCACAGCCCTGCGGAAATTGTCGAGCAGGCGGCGCAGGGCGGTCACCTCGGAATAGCGCTTCCACAGCCGCGGCCGGCGCAGCAGGTGGGCAAAGGCCAGAGGCTTGACGGGGGCGAAGGGATTGCGCAGCGCGCGCACGCCGCAGGCCCGCGCAGCCCGCAGCAGGGGCCGCAAGATGGCGGGAAACATGTGGGCGTGCTTGTGGGTGTCGAAGTGGGAGAGGGTGAGGCCGGCGGATTGCAGTTTGCGCATCTGGGCGATGGCTTCGGCTTCCACCTGCGCCGGGTCAATTCGGCCGCGCAGCGCCGCGGCCGCGAGGTCTCCAATACTGTTCCGAAAACGCTGTTGTTGACCGCCTGACGCGAGCAGGGTCGGCACCTGCTGGGCGGGCAGCAGGGGTTCGCCATCCACCAGCACCACATGGCAGCCTATGCTCAGCTGCGGCACTGTGCGCGCCAGTTCCGCCGCCTGGTCAAAGGCGCGCCCGTTGGCCATGAGCGTGGCCGCGGTCACAATTCCGCGCTGGTGTGCTTCCACAATGGCGCGGTTTACGCCCGAGGTCAGGCCAAAGTCGTCGGCGTTAATGATCAGGCGGCGCACGCCGCCAGTCTAACAGGCAGGAAAATCCGCTACAGAGACAGGGAAGCACGGAGAAAACCAATTCGAAAATGTTGACCTTAGAAACGCGGGCCAGGCGAAACGACGAACGGTCTTATCCAGAGCATTTCGGGTTTGCAAGAAAAAGCAGGTCCCTCGCTCGGATGCCGGGTTGGTTCGCCGCATCCGGGCTCAGAATGACAACAGGAAGACCTGGCTGCCGGTGGGAGGCGTTCTGCCAGCACTCGCTACGGGGAAACCGACCACCGACCACTGACCACTGGTTCTACGCTGTCTTTCCCGCCGGCTCCCGCGATTCGTTTTCTCCCAGGATGAGGCGGATTTTTTCCAACAGAGCCGGGAAGAGCTGTTCCTTGGAGAGGCAGGCTTTGGCGTCTTCGCCAGTCTCGATGGGGCCGTAGCCGGTCACAATGATGACCGGCAGGCTGGGGTCTTTGGCATGGATTTTGCGCGCCAGTTGCAGACCATCCATGCCTTCCATGCGGAAGTCGGTGACCAGCACGTCGAATTTTTCCTGGTCGAACTTTTCCAGGGCCTGGTCGGCGTTGTAGGCGGAGACCGCGCGGTAACCCTGCATCTCCAGGATTTCGCAGCTCAGCCGCGCCAGCACTTCATGGTCGTCAACAAACAGGATGGCCTTCATCCTTGCCCTCCGAGAACGGCCGTGGTGCGACGCGCGTGCCGGGTGGTCGCAAGGGCCCTTGTCTCTGTTGGTTTCCAGCAGCAAGCAAAGAGATGCC
>DASVBI010000490.1:0-3383 GCA_036375915.1 Terriglobales bacterium
GGAAGACGCGACGCCCGCAGGCCGTTTCGTATCAAATGAGCCGCATCATTGCGCCGGACCGCCTGAACCATAGCGGCATCGAGCGGTCCGTTCTGGTCAAAAATGAGCGTGACATTCTGCCGGCGATTGCGATGGAAGTGGAGCAATTCGTTAAGGTCAAATTCAGCATAAGGACCCAGGCGCAGCAGCAGTATATTCTCCACGCCTTCACCCGCGTAGGCAGAGAAGGCTTCCTCAGCGGCTCGCCAGGTATCACCGGCTGGCCGGCAGGCGGGCTGAAGCTGGCCCTCGCGCAGCACCGCGGGTTCACAGAGTGCCTCAGCGGTAAGCGCCGTGATCGCTTCCACGCCGGCACATCGCAGGCGGTCGGCTACATGATGCACCACAGATTTGCCGACCACGTCCAGCAGTGCTAGAGGAATATCCGCAAACAATTCCGACGCAGCCTCCACAGGTTGGCTATTTCCGGCAGTGTCAGAATCCTCCCAGCGGGCGTCCACAATAATGATTGCTGCTAAATCCATTGCGCCCAACTTGCCTCCAAACCCTTGGCTCTATCCCGAAAACTGATTTTCAGACCCAGCCCAAAGAAAAGTTCCACACAACCTGCCTGTTGGCCCGTCTCTGACGGGCGAAACTGGATAGGATTCTTGTCAGCGGTTCGACCGGCGTGTGGCCTGGGGAGTTACGCGCCAGCGGACCAAATTCCGAGCAGCTAACACTTAAAGATGCCGTGCTTCACCTCCCTGTTGTCCTCCATCGTGTGTCTTGGAAACCAGGCGGGACGCCTCTTGCGCAAGCTTTGTCATGAGGCATCCCGTCACTTCCGGGGCCCATCATGACGAAATCGCCGGAGTTCGCGGCTGCAGCTTGAGCAGACGATCCACATCGGCGTCGCTGCTGCGCGCCATATCCCACACCTTATTTCTGGCATAGCGCAGCAGATTTCCTGCGTTGGTGTAATACCAGCAGCATTTGCTCATGCGGGGCGACAACCCGCAAAGAACGCGAAGACGCTTTGGCAGTACGCCGGGGGTGGCCAGCAGCGCGGCCGCTACGCGGTGATTGCCCTCGATGATGGTGAGCGGGCTGCTTTCATCCTGGCCGATGAGCAGGATGGAAGTCGGCTCCGCCGTTTCCTGCTGCAAATCGCTGCCCACGGCACGCAACTTGCGGCGAAAGCTCTCATCCAGGCCGTGCCCGGCGTCGCGGATGCGCTCCACAATTTCGTTGACATAGAAGCGGCCAGTGGAAAGCTTGCGCCACTGCGCGCGAGGGAAAAAGCGCATACGTTCGACGTCAGCAGGTTGTAATTCCGTTTCCCACCATTGTGTGTCAGCGGGCAGTTCGCGCCACAGACCACCCCGCCGGCGGAACAGCAAGGCACGGCGCAGCGCGTTTTCCGCCGGGCTGCCCAGGTCCGGGTTGTCCACCAGACGCTGAAATTTCGCCCGGTCGCCGTCAAATTCGTGGTGATGGAATTCATTGCGCAGGAACTCGGCAATGACTTCATCTTCCGGCAGCAGGCGCAGCTTGCGCATGGTGACCAGCGCCGGCACAATTGCGGTTGTCGTGTCCCCCCGCAAGCGATGGCCAAGGAAAGGCAGGCAAACCGTTACCAGCAGCAGGCCCAAAGCCACCAGTTGCACCACCACGACCTGCTGCAGGGTGGAGTGGAAAGCCAGGATTCCCAGCACCACGGCGCCGGCAAACGCCAGCTGCACCCAGGCACTGTTGGCGATTTTGCGCGACATCTCATAGGTGATGATCACCACGCTCAGCGAATACACGCCGGTGGCCGCGGCATAAAGCACCAGCAGCGAGGAGTAGAAAGCAAGGTTCTGGCGGACAAAAGCGGCGCCAAACACCGCCCGCCATACCAGACTGGGGAAGAGCCACAAGGCAAGAGTGAAGCCTCCCGTGATGAGCAGCACAATCAGCAAGGGAGTAAGCAGCACGTCGCGGTCTGTTTCTTCTCCCGTGCGATTTCCGGCGGAGATGGGAAACATGGCACTGACCACCGACCAGGAGGACATGTAAACCACCCGGCCCACCAGCGCCGCGGCCGCGTATAACCCGGCCGCTTCGGAGGCAAAAAAGTGCTTTACCAGGATGATGTCTACGTTGTTGATCACCACCTGACCTACAAAGAACACAATGGCTTGTATACCTTCGCCAAACGAGGCGGGTGTTCCTGGTTCAACTCTCGCTTCCAACTCACGTCCGGGGTGGCTGAAGGCATAAGCCACTACTTCGGAAACGGTGACCGCGGCAATGGCTCCGTTTACTCCCAGGCCAAAATGGATCAGGAGAAAAGCGCCGCCCAGCTTGACTACGCCCTCGATAACGTAGTTCCCTGCCAGCCGGCGGAAGGCGTAGATGCCCTGCATGCCTCCGCGGCGCACTCCCAGGGGAATATGGAAAGCGATGCCGATGGCCAGCAGGATGACCAGTGTGGACGAGCGCAGGTTGAGGTAAGCGGAAACCGGGCCGCTGGCCAGGACCAGCAGGGAAGCGATGGCGATGCCGAAAACCCAGGCGCGGCGCCGCAGGCCCATGTACACCGCCGCCTTGGCCCCGGCGGTCTCGTTTTTAGCTACGAACTTGGCGCAAACCAGCTGGAAGGAAAGGGTGATGCAGGAAATCAGCATCAGCAGCGTATAGACCGCGGCGGCCTCGCCGAAGGCCACTGGGCCCAGCAGCCGGGCCACGCCCACGTTGTAGAACAAATTAAGCAGACTCACCAGGGCCGAGCCGATGAGCAGAGTCAGGCTGCCACTCACAATACGACCCTGCGTGCCCTGCGAGCGCCGCTGAATCGCGCTCTGCAATTTTTCCGCCATGGAGGTGAGTCGGGGCATGTTGACAGCCAGGTATCTTCCTCGCACCTAGAACAGCGACACTTGCACCACTGGAACGATGGTGGCTCCATGCGAAAAGTTGTAGAACTCCTGCTGCTGTACCCCGAAAGAGATCCGGAAGGGATACGCGACCGGCACATCTCCGTTTCCCGAGTCGAGCATCTGCCGCAGGGGCTTGACGTATGAGACGAGAAATCGGCTTTCTACGTTGTCGTAGAAATGCATGCCCTGGCCGCGTGAGTAGGCGAATTCACCCTGGGCTGACCAGTGGTTGCTCGGACGGTACTCGAAGCGAAACCCCGGACGCATGGCTTGGGCCAGGGCGAACTGGCTGCCCTGGACGCGCCAGGCCCGCAGGTAATCGCCCAGCACGCCGAAGGTCAGCTTTTCGCCAAATTTATGCTGAACTCCAAACCGGGTGCCGGTTTGGTAATACTCCACAATGCGCGGGCGGAACAGCAGGTCATCGGCCGAATACTCGGTGAACAGCGAGGTCCGGCCCCAGGGACGCCCCACGGTGAA
>DASVBI010000482.1:0-9459 GCA_036375915.1 Terriglobales bacterium
GTTTTCGGTGGCCAACGGCCTGCTCACGGCCAGCATGAAGCTGCGTCGCCGCCAGGTGGAAGAGCGCTATCGCCAGCAGATTGACGCGCTTTACGCCGAGCCCGCCCCGCCCACTCCAGTGGAAACGTAACTCGCCGGGTCTGCGTCCTGCTCCCGGAAGTCGGGGAAAACCCCATTACCACGGTAAATTTCTCGCGTCACGACCTTCTCTTATAATTCTAATTTACTAATCACAAGTCCGAGCACGTGTGATGGCTAAGGAGTTCCGGCAGAATGTTGCATTCGGGCGAATCCGATAACAGGAGGGCCAGCAGCAATTCCGCTCATCGCCGCCACCCTCGCCACCATCTGGCCACACCGCTGAACTTATGGCGGCGTGCGGGAACGGGCACCATGATTCCCGGCATCGCTCTGGAAATCAGCGAGTCGGGAATTTCGGCCATCCTGCCTGAGCAGTTGTCTCCGGGCGAAACCGTAGAATTTGCCATCCAGCTTCCCGGCGGGCAGCTCCGCGCTACCGCCGTGGTGCGCAACAAGACCATGTTCCGCTACGGATTTGAGTTTGAGTTTCTGACCACGGCCCAACAACAGCTCATCAAAGGCACCTGCGCCACACTCCCGTTCTATACCGGCCCGGAGTAGGAAGCTTTACCATCCCGAAAGCCGGGTTGCCCCTGGTCCAGCAGTTGCTTGCGGAGCTGCACGAAGATGCTTTCCGGAATGATTCCCTGTTTCACCACGTCATGGACCGCCGCGTAAGGCCGGTTTTGAATGATGCGGTCAGCGAGCACCGGGCCAATGCCATACACCGAAAGCAGCTGTTGTCGCGTGGCCGAATTGAGCACCTCTTCTGCGCTCGAGGCAGGCTTCCCATGCGCCGGCTCTGGCCTGGGTATGCCGGCGGGAGCTTCGGCAGTCGCAATTGTTTCCTCGGGCTGGTTCACCCCGGCCCGCTCGGGCCGACTGACGGCGGGGCTTATGGGGCGCTTCGCCCGACTGTCCGGACTGGCAATGGTGCGGAGGGTGCGCGTTCTCTTCGGTCTTGTGCTTCGGGCTTCTATGCTCCGGGGTTCTGTGCTCCGGCCGTATTTGCGCAGCAACACCGCTGCAGTCACGCCCAGGCTCAATCCCGCCAAGAAACTCTTCATAGTTGTTACTCCTTGCGGCGCACGGCAAAAACCTATTTAAAACGATGCAGCAGGTCAAGCCGGTTCTGCCCCATGCCTGATGGATGACTGCACGTGGCACCGGCATTTTGGCTGGAGCAGCAAGGCAGAGTTGCTTCGGGAGGACAACGGCCTGTGGCAACAGAGTTGCGGACCAAGAAAGATCCAGCCAGAAAAGGCCTTGCAGCAGCTGCTAACGAAAGAAGCGCCCCAGACCGAGCATGACCTGCACCGTGTTGATACCGGGGTTGGGTGCGCTCAGGCCGGCATTGGAGATATGCAGATAGCGCGCGGCCAGCATGGGATTCCAGTGCCGGCCGAAGAACTGGATGCCGAAAGCCGCTCCCGGAGTGAAGTTGACGTTGGAAGTGCCGGGCGGGACCTGGTCGCTGGTAAAGAGGAGACCGCCATCAATCTCCATATAGGGCGCCCAGCGGCCACGGCGCTCAAAGTTCCATTTGAGTACGACCGGATCAATGCCGGTGCCGAAGGTGGTGGTGCTCTGGAAAACAAGGGTTGCGGGAACCGCATCCACCGCGTATTCAAAGCTCCCCCGCAACGGGCCAGGACCATGCGGCCTACTCATCACCCAGCCGTAGCGGAGCCCAAAGCTGAGGATGCCGGTGCCGGCGGTGCGTCCGGTGGTGCCGCGTCCGCCGCTGGCCCACAGCGCCAGTTCGTTATTCCCCGCCGCCGGATGCTCCTGGGCAAACAGCGGGAACGAAATACACAGCAGAAGGGCTGCTGTGAATGTTCTCATTAGAGCTCCAGCGTGACCGCTGAGTGCTGATTTCCTGACAAAAAAGGCCGCCTCTTACGGCGGCCCGATCTGCGAAACCTGCATTTGTCCCTAGCTGGCTACTTCCTCCAGCAGCTTCTGATCCACGTCGAAGTTCGAGTACACATGCTGCACGTCGTCGTGCTCGTCCAGCGCCTCCACCAGGCGAATCATCTGGGTGGCGACCGGTCCTTCCAACTTGATGTAGTTCTGCGGAATCATGGCCACCTCGGCGGTGGTGGGCTGCAGATTCGCCTTCTTCAGCGCTTCTACCACCGGCTCAAAGGCGTGCGGATCGGTCAGCACCTCCCAATTGTCGCCGTCCTCGCGCATATCTTCACCGCCGGCTTCGAGCACGATGTTCATCAGGTCGTCTTCCTTAGCCGCCGCCTTGGGCAAAATGATGTCGCCCTTCTTATGGAACATCCAGTTGACCGAACCGGCCTCGCCCAGATTGCCGCTGTGCTTGGTGAAGATGTGGCGAATCTCGCTGACCGTGCGGTTGCGGTTGTCGGTGGAAAGCTCCACCAGCACCGCTACTCCGCCCGGCCCATAACCTTCCAGGGTGAATTCTTCGTAACTGACCCCGGGAAGCTCGCCGGTGCCGCGCTGGATGGCGCGCTTGATGTTGTCGGCGGGCATATTTTCCGCCTTGGCATCGTTGATGGCTTTGCGCAGGCGCGGGTTTTTGTCCGGGTCGCCGCCCGACTTGGCCGCCATGCTGATTTCGCGGATCAGGCGGGTGAATATCTTGCCCCGCTTGGCGTCCAGGGCGCCCTTTTTATGCTTAATGGTGGCCCATTTTGAGTGGCCAGACATGATGAACCTCGTTTCTATGAATGCGCAGGGTTCGCCCGTGGGGAGAGCAACAGGTGCCTCAATTAAATGCAGGCGAACACAAATTATAGCATGGTAAGTACAGCCAATCGGCGCTAGCTCCTTCCGGTGGCGACATGCGCCTTGTAGGCGTAAACCACCGCCAGCAGCGGGGCCGCGATGAGCACGCCCCAGAAGGGAATGAGGATACCGAGCACAATGGGCGTGACCAGAGAAGCCCAGATGGGGACGCGATTCATGCGTTTCTGCAGCAGCGGCTGCAGCGCCAGGCCGTCCACCACCACGATGACGGCGTAGAGAATGAGCACGTAAATCAGACGCATCCCGCCGCCGCTGATCGCGCCCGAAAGGATGGGGCCGATGAGCGCCAGCACCGGGCCGAGGTTGGGGATAAACTGCAGAATCGCGCCCAGCGCGGCCCACAGCGGGGCCCAGGGCACATGGATGATGCTCAGGCCGAGATACCACAGGACTCCGACGATCAGGGCGTCGTAGGTCTGGGCTACGACCCAGCGGTGCAGGGCTCCGCCCGTGATGCGCAGGTGCTCGCGCCAGTCCATGGTCTGGATTTCCATAGCTATTGGATGCCCACCGAGCGACCTCCCACTCCATTTTTACGTCCCCGCAGCCTTGCTGGTTCCGCACCTTCGCGGGCAGGGCGGTTCCCTTTTTCTTCGTGCTAGACTCAAAGTTAGAAATTCCCCGAAAGGCCAAGTCCCATGAAATTTGGCGTGCTGGTGTTTCCCGGCTCCAATTGCGATCACGATGCCTACTGGGTGGTCTCGCGGGTGGCGCAGCAGCCGGTCACCTTGCTGTGGCACGAGTCGCACGACCTGGAGAATTGCGACGCCATCATCGTTCCCGGCGGCTTTGCTTACGGCGACTACCTGCGCACCGGTGCCCTTGCCCGCTTCGCCCCGGTCATGGAGGCGGTACGGAAATTCGCCCACGGGGGCGGCCTGGTTATCGGCATCTGCAATGGCTTTCAGATTCTCTGCGAGTCAGGGCTGCTGCCGGGAGCGCTGATGCGCAACGTGGGCCTGAAGTACATCTGCAAGCCGGTGCAGGTGCGGGTGGAGAGCGTGGACACCCCTTTCACCAACGCCTGCCGCCAGGGCGAGGTGCTCACCATTCCCATCGGCCACATGGACGGCAACTACTTCTGCGACCAGCCCACGCTGGAGGCGCTCAAACGCGACCAGCGCATTGTTTTCCGCTACTGCTCGCCGGAAGGCGAGATCACACCCGAGGCCAATCCCAACGGTTCCCTGGAGAACATTGCCGGCATCTGCAGCGAAGGCCGCAACGTACTGGGCATGATGCCCCATCCCGAGCGCGCCAGCGAGAGCGAACTCGGCGGCACTGATGGGATTAAGGTGTTCCATTCCATGGTGGCCGCCCTGGCGGTGAAGTAAGTTCAGTTGCCCGTTCCCGGTTGTCAGCTCTCGAGGTGAGTTCTTCCGCGAGTTCATGCCCCGCACGCTTGCAGCCCTCCTCTGCCCTCCGGCAAGCATCAGAGTCTCTTGATGTTCCCCAGACCAACTCAGGAGAGAGCTATGCGTGCATCACGCTTGACGGTTGCACTGTCGGTTTTGGCCATGTTGTTTGGCCTGGGGTGCAACAGCAGTCGCAGCAGCAACCCGGCCCTCAAAGATAGTGTTAAGAAAGCTTTACAACAAGCTGATTTGCAGACGGTTACGGTTGACGAAGACCAGGGCAAGAACCTCATAACCCTGGGCGGAACGGTCCATTCCACCGATGCCAAGGCGAAGGCGATGGACGTAGCCAAGGCCTCTGCCCCCACCCGCGTGATCGCCAATGAGATCAGCGTTCAACCCGTGGACCAGGAATCGGCCGCCAGGAAAATCTCCGGTGACGTGGACACCGCTATAGAAAAGGAATACGAGGCGGTCCTGATTGCCAATCACCTGGACAAGGGCATCCGTTACAAGGCCAAAAATGGAGTGCTCACGCTCACCGGCAAGGTGGATACGCCCGATGACCGCCAGACCGCACAACAGCTAGCCTCCAGCGTGCCCAACGTGCAGCAGGTCATCAACGAACTGCAGGTGAAGCGGCCAAGCGGATTGTAGTTGCTAGTGCCCAGTACCTAGTACCTAGTTGAGTCCGGCAGCCCTCGTGACTGGGAACCGGGTACCGGGTACTGGGAACTCACTTCTCGAACGCTTCTTTATTCACCACATTCGGCACCTTGGTGGGGTCGCCGCCGTAGTTCTTCTCCAGCACGTCAATCACGGCCTGCACGCAGCGCCCCGCCATGCCCTTGTTGGGATCGGGAGAGAGGCGCGTGATTGTACCCCCGCTGGCGAAGTGGTGAAACAGCCGCAGGCGGTCGGCCAGCGCGGGATCGCGCAAGGGCGAGTCAGCGGGCAATGGCTCCTTTTCGAACACGTCCAGGGCCGCGCCCGCAATCCAGTTCTCTTTCAGCGCCTTGTAGAGCGCCTTCTCCTCCACCACCGGACCGCGGGAGGTGTTGACCAGGTAGGCAGTGGGCTTCATCATGCGCAAGGTGAAGTCGTTGAACAGGTGGTAGGTAGGCGTCTTGGCCTCGCCCTCACGCAGTAGCGGCACGTGCACGCTGACGAAGTCGGCGTTGCGGATGGCATCCTCAAAACTGGTGTACTTGATCGACGTGCGCTCGGAATTCAGGTGGCGCTCGTAGCGCAGGTCTTTAATCTGCTGGACGGCGCCGATGTAGTCATGGTTCTGGTAGACCGGGTCGTAACAGAGAATGTTCATGTCGAAGCCGGTAGATTTCTTGATCATGGCCAGCCCGATGCGTCCGGTGCCGATGATGGCAATGGTCTTGCCCGTGACTTCGTCGCCCAAAAACGGCAAATACGGGTGCCAGGAGCCCCATTTGTTCTCCCGCACCAGCTTTTCGCTGTTCCACAGCTTGCGGGCCAGAGCGCCCATGATGAAGAAGGCGAACTCGGCGGTGGCCTCGGTGAGCACGTCGGGCGTGTGGGTGAAGGGGATGCGGTAGCGGTTGGCGTCGGCGCGATTGATGTTGTCGAAGCCCACGGCGTACTGGGCCACCACCTTCAAACGCGGCTTCCCTGCCTCGAACACTTCGGCGTCAATGGGATCGCGCAGGGTAGTGATGAGACCGTCCACACCCTGGCGCAACTTGTCGAGAATTACTTTCTTCGGCGGCGGCTCCGGGCTGGGATAAACCTCCACCTCGTAGCCGCGCTGGCGCAAGCGGTCCAGCGCCTCACCGCCAATATCGCAGGTGGCAAACACACGAAAGCCGTTGTTCTCAGGCATGGTCCCTCTGATTCGCAAGAACCCCACAGACGAAACGTGAAATTGTACTGCAGAAGAAGCAGTCAGCATCAGCGGTCAACATTCAGCCGGTGAACGGCACATTTGGCAGTTGGCACTTGGCAGGTGGCCGTCCACGATATTGGTCGGCACAGAGCGTCAGGGGCCAAATGCCAAGCTAAATGCCAAGTGCGTCTTTGGCTGAATGCTGAGTGCTGAACACTGACTGCTGGTTTTCACATCGCCGCAAAGGCGTGCTCGCGGGCGTGCGACTTCTTGATGGCCAGCAGTTCCACCGCTTTCTGCGCGATGTGTTCGGCGCTGACTTCGAATTCCTTAATCAGTTCCCAGGGCGCGCCGGAATCGCCAAAGCGGTCCTTCACCCCGATGGCGCCGGTAATCACGGGCAAGCCATAGAGCTGGCCGCTGCCGGTAATGACTTCGCTGACCCGCCCGGAAAGCGCGCCGATCTGGTGCTCTTCGGCGGTGATCACGATGCCGGTTTCCTTGGCGGCGCGAATGATAGCGGCGCGATCGAGCGGCTTCAGGGTATGCAGGTTGATGACCCGCGTTTCGCAGTCGAAATCCCTCTTCAGGATCCAGGCGGCCCGCATGGCCTCCGGCACCATGGGCCCGCAAGCGATTATGCTCAGGTCTTCGGACTCATCGCGGTATTCGGAAGCCACCATGGTTTGGAAAGCGTCCACGAATTGCTCAGCCTCGCCGCGCAAACGAATGACGTTGGCTTGGCCAAAGACGAAGGGCGTGTCCTCGCTGGTCACAATGGGCGTGGCTTCGCGGGCGAAGCGCACGTACTTGGGGCCAACGTGCTCCAGCAGCAGGTAGTCGGTGGCCTTCTTAGTCTCAATGGAGTCACAGGGCACCACCACCACGATGTTGGGCAGGCCGCAGACAGCGAACAGGTCTTCCAGCGCCTGGTGCGTGGCGCCGTCGGGGCCGACGGAGACTCCGCCATGCGCCCCGGCGACCATCACATTGAAGTTTCCGTAACACACCGAAACCCGCAACTGGTCGAGATTGCGTGCTGCGGCGAAGGTGGCGTAGGTGCCCAGCACCGGCAGCTTGCCTTCCTTGGCCAGCCCGGCAGCGGCCGCCGTGGCCGACTGTTCGGCGATTCCCATGCTGAGCCAGCGCGGCTTGCGCTCGGGGTGACCGGCGTGGAATTCGCTGATGGTGATGGAGCCGGAAATGTCCAGTCCCAGGCAGACCACGCGCGGGTCGTCGCCGTTTTCGGCCAGCGATTGGCCAAAGCCTTTGCGCGTGGGCTCCATCTTCGCCTTCATGGAGCTGCCGGCATTCCACCAGTAATCGCGGCGAAACTTGGGCTGCCTGGCCGCCAGCTTCTCGTCCACTTCCGCCTGGTAGTGGCGCGCTGAAGCCAGCAATTGCTCGTAAGGGATTTTTTCCTCTAGCCCGAGCTCCTTGAGGCCCTTGATCATCTCTTCTTTGCTGGGCGACTTGCCGTGCCAGCCGGCAACGTTCTCCATGAAGCTGACGCCTTTGCCCTTCACCGTAGCCGCGATGACCAGCAGCGGCTTGCCCGTGGCTGGCCTCGTTTTGGCCTGCTCCGTGGCGGTGACGATCTGCTTCATGTCGTGCCCGTCAATGCGCACCACGTCCCAGCCGAAAGCGCGATACTTTTCCTCCAGTGGCTCGATGTTCATCACCTCGCAGACTGGCCCGTCAATCTGCAGGCGGTTGAAATCCACGATGGCGACCAGGTTATCGAGCTTGTAATGCGCCGCCTCCATGGCTGCTTCCCAGATGTTTCCTTCCTGCTGTTCGCCATCGCCCATCAGGCAGAAGACTTTGTTCGCGCGCCCGTCCAGCTTGGCGGCCAGTGCAGCGCCTACGGCCACGCTCAGTCCCTGCCCCAGCGAGCCGCTGGAAACCTCCACTCCCGGCACTTTGGGCCAGTGCGGATGTCCCTGGAAGGGCGACCACAGCTTGCGCAAGGTGACTACGTCGTCCGGCTTGCAGAAGCCGGCAAAGGCCAGCCCGAGGTAGAGCGCGGGCGCCTTATGCCCAGCCGACCAGATAATGCGGTCGCGCTGCTCCCAGGTGGGATTATTGGGATCGTGATCGGCCACTCGCAGGTAGAGCGCAGCCACGATGTCCATAATCGAAAGCGTGCCCCCGGCATGGCCGGAGCCGGCCGCAGCCAGCGCCACCAGATCATAGCCGCGCATCAGATTGGCGGCTTCGGTCAGTTGCTCAATAGAGTATTCGCGGAGCTGCTTTCCGCTCCTGGAATCAATAAGTGACATGGGACGCCCCTGTACACACGTAGTTCAACCTATGAAGTTATGCCGCCTTGTACCGGGGGTCAGTGATGCTCATCACAGCGCGAAAGCCCTTTTTCTCACCACAGAGGACGCAGAGAACACGGAGGAAAGCAATTGAAGATTGATGAATGACGATTGACGATTTGATGAGCAGCGGGCTTGGGTTTTCAATCGTCAATCTTCAATCGCCAATCGTCAATTCCCTTCTGTGCCCTCTGTGGTGAAAAAAGGATTAGAGGTTTTTCTTCGTCCACTCTTCAATGCACCGCAGCGCCGTCTGAATGTTGTCAATGGAGTTAGCCACGCTGAAGCGCAAATAGCCTTCGCCAAACTCTCCGAAGGCCGTTCCTGACAGGCACGCCACCCCTGCTTCCTCCAGCAGCGCGTCGGCCAGCTTTTTGGAGGGCCATCCCGTCTGCTTGATGTTGGGGAAGGTGTAGAACGCGCCCTTAGGCCGGCGACAGGAGAAGCCGCGAATGCGGTTGATGCCGTCCACGAACACGTCGCGACGGTGCTGGAACTCGCGCCGCATGTACTCCACGGACGATTGCTCGCCGCGCAGCGCCTCGATGCCCGCCACCTGGGTGAAGCTGGCGGTGCAGGAGTTGGAATTGGTCATCAGACGGGCGATATGGGTGGCCAGGTCGGGCCGCATCACGCCGTAGCCCATGCGCCACCCGGTCATGGCATAGGTCTTGGAAAAGCCGTCGAGGATAACGGTGCGCTCCTTGAACCCGTCCTCGGCCGCGATGGAATGATGTTCGCCGTCGAAAATCAGGCGGCTGTAAATTTCGTCGGAGAGCACCATGATGTCGCGGTCGCCAATGGCGGTGGCGATGTCGCGAATATTGCGCGAGCTCAGCACGCCTCCGGTAGGATTCTGCGGCGAATTGAGGATGATGAGCTTGGTTCGGTCGCTGATAAGGTCCGCCAATTCGTTCACATCCAGGCAGAAATCCAGTTCTTCCCGCAGCCGAATGGGCACCGGCCGGCCGCCCATAAAGCGAATCATGGACTCATAAATAGGGAAGCCGGGATTAGGATAGATGACCTCATCCCCCTCTTCCACCAGCGCCAGAATGAG
>DASVBI010000156.1:0-5081 GCA_036375915.1 Terriglobales bacterium
TCCTGGAACACCAGTTCACATTGCGCGGCGTAGGCAGCCTCGTCGAAGCGTCCGTTGTTGTGCCCGTTGTGGTCCTCAGCCATGCCCAGAGTGGAAAACAGGCCAATCTCCTCTGAGAGGCTCTTGCCGTACGTGGGAGGGTGGCAGATAGGAAAGGGCGCGGAGGCGGGATCAAAATTAACAGGCGAAGAATAGAACTCCACCTGGGGTTCCAGTTGCCGGCAGTAAAAACGTACCAGGCCGCTCACCGACTGCAACATCGAGATCTTGAACTTGAGGCGAACCCACGGGCTCCACTCCCCGGATGCGACTTCGACCGTGGCCGGGCTGCCATCGCTGGTGATGATGAGCTTGCGGGCCTGGCGGTCCGCCTTCACCCGGATCGGCGCCTGCAAGTCGGAGAAGGGAGTGGTGCGGGTGTTGCGCGGCCCGATCACATGGGTAGTGAGTTCCTCCCCAGGCTCGAGCAACACAAGCTGTTCGTATTCTTTTGCCTGCGTGCCCCGGTCCTGGGTGTAAAAGGTTCCCGTGCCCTGGCTGCCGCGCAAGTCGGGAACTCCCACACCAGAGAGCATTTTTCCGGTTAAGCTCTCCACCGGAAAGGTGCAGGGACAACGCAGCACGGTGCTGGGCAATCCTGCCTTTCCCAGGCGTTGCCACACGGGGACGCCGCCGCGGCGGTTGACCACGCGGGGCAGGGAGAACATGTTTTTAGGCTTCTCGAAGCGGGTAAGCGCGATATCGGGCTGGTAGGTCTGCGGATCGCGGCAGATGAAATCAAAGATACCGTGGCCGCCGGGATTGGTTCCGGTGGCAAAAGAAGACCAAGCCACCGGCGTCTGGGCCGGGTCGGTGGTCTGTAAACGAGCATAAACGCCCGCATCACGCAGCTTGGAGAGGTTGGGGAGTTCGTTGCGCTGTAGCATGCGCTCAACTATGGTCGGCTCCAGGCCGTCCAACCCCACGACAATGACCTTCCTTTTCACCACTAACCTGCTTTCTGGCCTTTAGTGGGCGGTCCTGAGCATGAGTAAGGAAGCAACCGCCCGGGAAATAACAAATCCTGTTCTAGGGTGTCATTAGCAAGCGTACTACAGCAGTGACACTGCAGGCCAAGCGTGCGTCGTCTGGTCGAAGAAACTTCGCAACCGTGGGTAGTGGGATTCTGAGCTGGAGGAACTTGAAGAGAAGGAACAGCGCGACTGGCGGCCAGGGTGGCTGGCCGGCGAGGATCAACTCTTGCGATTCGGCCGTGACCGTTTGGGTTCAGGCATCAGCCACAGCCCTGTTCGTGTGACCAAATCTTGTAAAAACTCCGGCGGCCCGGGCGCGAGCGCGTCTTGGCAGCAGAGCGAAACAACGAACCTGAAGCGCGGCCCCAGCCCTTAACCGATGCCTAGTAAACGGTACGGTACGCAACTACAGTGGAAGCAAGTCCTACGGCGGCACCAATGCTCCGGTTGAACACGCTCTTGGCCGCACTGTTGGGGATAAACACAATATCTTCCGCCTGAAGTTGCACGTCAGGGCTCTTGGAGGCAAGGATCTTCTTCAGCTGTATCGGAATCTCCTTCTGACCCTGGGGAGTCTTGCGAATGATCTTGGATTTGTTCAGAGCCGCCGTGGAATTAGCCCCTTGGGCCATAGCGACTGCCTGCAGCACGGTCAGGGTGCCGCCGTTGTCCATGATGACCCCGGTGGGAGTACGCACATCGCCGACAACGTAAACGATCCCCGCTTTGGAAACCACGATGGTATCTCCAGGAAAGATACTTACGTTAGCGGTGATGTTGTCTTGAGGATTGTTAGAAAGATGCACCGTCTCAAGCTTGTTAGGCTGCTTGCGATGAGTAATCGTGACCACTTCCCCGGCTTTCGCGGTCGTGCCCCCGGCCATGGACATAACGTCAAACAGGCGCCGCGGGCCCATGATGGGGTAGATGCCCGGTTTCTGTACTTCGCCCAGTACCGATATTCCCTGGGTGGCGTATTCCTTCTCTAATACCGTGACCTGAGGATCGGTAAAAAAGCCTCCGTCCATCAGCTTTTTGCGCAGTAGTTCCTGCGCCTGTTCTGTGGTGAGACCGGCGACATGAACGGCGCCGACCAGGGCCAAAACCGCGTCGCCCGAACCGGTGACCCGAATCTCCTGAGAATAATCCGGCGCCCCCAACACGCCCACGCTCAGCAGATCGCCCGGCCCGATCAAGGTGTCCATGGGCGCTGTCGCAGATGCGGATTGTTCGGAACATACGGTGCCGTCAGAAATGCGCAAATTGGAGGACTTCGCGTGGGTCCCGTCCGCATGCTCCGAGGCCTGATTTTGCTGCGCCGGTTGGGCGTAGGTGTTCTGGGGTGGGGTCTGCTGCGCCCAGCCCAGCACACCCATAGAAACGAAGAAAACCACCGCGGCGGACCTGGTAAAGCTAGCCATTGATTTCATAGGGCACCTCACTGCACGAGACTTAAAGTTTAATACATTCAGCGAACGTCTGATTCGGGCCAGGGCAGCGGCTGGGGAGCCGCGTTGGGGATTTAAATGGCTCTAATCAGAACGCAAGGGCTGTTTGCCGCCGTTCGCTTCCATCCTGTACATCCCCCAGGGGAGGATGGAAACAGGCCATGCCCGCTCTGTTTGGAGAGAGCATGGCCGATTGCTCATGTTCTTACTGCACCGTCAGGGTCACGGTGAAAGTCTTCGCCGGCTGCGAAGCCGACGTGGCCGTCACCTTGATGTTATAGGTACCGGCGGTCGTGCCCGGATTGCCGCCGCCACCGCCGCCACCGGAGGTGGAGCCACCACCGCCGCAACCCACCAGCAGGAGGGTGAGGGCGATCAGCAGGAAGCAAGTCAAGCCGAGTCCCAGCTTGCGGCGGCGCGAACCTAGGCCAACGCCCGCCAGGGCGATACCGGGCAGGGGAAGCCAGATAGCGTAGAGGGGCAGCAGCCGGTTAGCTTTGCCGGGCGCTATCAGGGAGGCGGTTGGACCCGTTGTGGTGACGGTCAGGGTGGCCACCACCGGTGAACTACCCGGGGTGACAGGATTCGGACTAATGGAGCAAGTGATCTGCACATTCTGCGGGCAGGTTGCGCTCAAGCTGACAGGACTGGTGAAGTTGTTCTGTCCGGTCACGGTCAGACTGTAAGAGGCGCTGCTGCCTGCGGTCACCTGCTGGCTGCTGGGCGATACGCTAAAGATAAAGCTCCCAGGGGGCGGTTGCGTCGAAGCTTGCTTGAACGCCACCGCTTGCATCACCCAGCTTCCGTCAGAAGTAAGGGTCGCCTGGGCATCAACTGTTCCGGCGGCCTGGGTTATCTGGTGCTCCACGTAGTCGCCGCTGGTTGGCAGGTTAACTGTGGTGAACCCAGCTCCAGCGCTGGCGGTTGTGGTGCTCGGGGTAACGGCAGCGATCACCAGATCGGTAGCAAAGGTGGTCGTAAAGCTGCCGCTATCCGCGGCAATCCCTGCCACGGTGCTGGAGGCAGAATGGCCTCCATCCACAGGATTTATGGTGTCCACGCCGCTGTACTCAAGTATCCGAAGGTCGGGCGTAGTCGCAGCCACATCGAAGGTCACACTCACCTTATTGCTCAGGGCAGCCGCTGCCTTCACGTTCTTGGCGTACCAAATGGACTGTGAAAGGCCGTTAGCGGCGATCGGGCTCAGGGCTGGAACGTAGCTGTTCCCGGCGCTGTCCTTCACCGACGCGACCAGTGCACTGGCATCGCCCCAGCTGATTACCACAACGTTCAGGTCGCCTGCATTCTGCGCCAGGGCATATGTGGCGCTGATGCTGGATTGTGTCCCGCCCAGCGCGACATCCTGCGCCTGCACAAAGCTGATACCTGTTGTGGCGGTGTATGTGTAGCCGTTCGGAAGCGCACCGGTGTGCTGATTGGGGTTGGTGACGGAGACGTTGGCCGCGCCCGCGGTGTGCGCCGGGAAATTCGCCTGAATATGATTCAGGTCCTTAACCACCACGGAATCGGCTACCACGTTACCCACCACAACGCTGGCGCCGGTGACGAAGTCGCTGCCGGTGATGACCACCGTATTTCCGCCATTCGTGGGTCCTGAGGTGGGAGAAACGCTGGTGACCCCCGGCGTGGTGGGCACGAAGCTGAAGCCGGCAAAGGGGCCGGAGCTCTGGGCGTCAACGTTGGTCACGGTAATATCGGCCGAACCTACAGGGAAATCGGGAGTGGTGCAATCAATGGAGGTCGTTGAGGCTACAGAACAATTGACAGCGGACGCCACGGTTGTGCCGTTGCTGAATACTACAGTGGCGCCGAGCTCGAAGTTGGTTCCGGTGATAGTGATTGGGTCGCCTCCAGCGTCAAACCCGGAGGTTGGTGAAACCGATGTAACTGTTGGGGCAGAAAAGGAGGGAGGCGTCTGGCCGGGCGCCCGGAAGGCCACGATCTGCATTACCCAGCTTCCGCTCGAACCCAGGGTCGCGGTAGCACTGTAGCTCCCGGTGGCCGTCACGTTCTGGTCTTCAACCATGTCGCCATAGTTGCCAGGAAAGGACCTCGGGACAACGGCGCCTGCGCCGAACCCACCTGCAGCCGTGAAACCTGCACTGCTGGTGCTTGTGCCCGCGCCAATCAGCAGGTCAGTAGCTGAGTTGGTTGTCACGGAAGGGCTGGCGGGCGCGGTGCTTGTGCCGACGGCTCCCGCGGTTACGTCCAGCGGGTTCGTGGTATCGAGTCCGCTGTATTCCAGGATACGGACATCTTCGTCCACCGGAGGCTGGTTGAAAGTGACGGTGACGGTGTTGGTGGTGCTGCCAGTGTCTCCAGTGATGTTTTTGGCGTAGTAGATGGCCTGCGAAACGCCCGTGGTGTCGTTGGTTCCGGTAGCCAGCAGGTAGAGATTTCCATCGCTATCTGTGACCGATTGAACTGTGGAGCTTGTGTCGGCCCATCCAACCACCACCACATTGAGATTTCCGGGGCCTTGTGGGGTCGTAAATGGCACCTGAAGGGAAGTCGTGGTGGTGCGCGTGGTGTTACTGTTGCTCTGCACAAAAGCTTGACCGGCGGCAAACGCGGGCATCAGAAACAGAAGTACAGCTAT
>DASVBI010000444.1:0-2348 GCA_036375915.1 Terriglobales bacterium
ATCCAGATCGGCGCCCGCAACATGCAGAACTTCGCGCTGCTGAAGCGTGCCGGGCGCGCCCGCAAGCCGGTGCTGCTCAAGCGCGGCATGTCCGCCACCCTGGAAGAGTTCCTCATGGCCGCCGAATACATCATGAGCGAAGGCAATTACCAGGTCATCCTGTGCGAGCGCGGGGTGCGCACCTTCGCCGACCACACCCGTAACACCCTCGACCTGAGCCTGATTCCCGCGGTGCAGCGCCTCAGCCACCTGCCCATCCTGGTGGACCCCAGCCATGGCACCGGCAAGCGCAACAAGGTGACGCCGCTCTCCCGCGCGGCTGTAGCGGTGGGCGCCGATGGGCTGATGGTGGAGGTGCACAACAATCCCGACCGCGCGCTCTCTGACGGCATCCAGTCCATCTACCCCGACCAGTTCGATGAGCTGATGAAGCAGATCCGGCAGATCGCCGCCGTGGTTGAACGCTACCTGCCCGAGCCCGCTGCCTCCCCGAGCCAGAACACGGTGCCCGCCGCCGCCCGGCCTTGAAAAAGCTGCTTATCCTCTGCGTGATCGTGGCCGGAGTAGCGGCCCTGGTCTGGCTTTTCCGCACCCCGGACCTGCCGCGCTACGCGCCCGGCTACCGCGAGTACGCCTATGTCACCAATGGCAAGAGCAACACCGTCAGCGTGCTCGACCTTACGCCCCGGCCCTATCCTCGATTCAACGTCATCAAGAGCCTTCGCGTGGGCAGCAATCCCACGGGCGTGACCGCGAACAGCAAGAAAAATGAAATTTACGTGGTCAACACCGAGTCCAACAACATCAGCGTGGTTGACGCCGAACGCAATGTGGTGGTGGCCACCATCGGCGTGCACCGCGCCCCCTACTTCATCAGCGTTTCGGAAGACGGCCAGCGCGCCTACGTAGCCAACTCCGGCTCGGCCAACGTCTCGGTCATTGACCTGGAAGCGCGCAGAGTGTTGGCCAACATCCGCGTGGGGGCGGCGCCCGGCCTGGCGCAGGTTTCACCCGATGGCGAGATCGTGGTCGTCTCCAACCGCGGCGACAATAGCGTTTCGCTGCTCGATGCACGCCGCCTCGCCCTGCGCGCCACCATTCCCATCTGTCGCCAGCCCGAGGACATTGCCATTCTGCCTGACTCCAGCAAAGCCTTCGTTTCCTGCAGCGGCTCCAACCAGGTAGCGGCGGTTGACCTGAAGAACTACAAGCTGCTGGCCCTGCTCGATGTGGGTAAGACGCCGGTTCACCTGCAGCTCAAGCCCGATGGCGGCGAGCTGATGGTGAGCAACTTCGATTCCGACAGCATTTCCATTATCGAAACCACCACCAACGAGGTCGGCGGCAGCTACCTCATCGGCTCCCACCCTGTGCGTGGGGTGGTGACCGCCGACAATTCGCTTCTCTACGAGAGCAATTTCGGTTCCGACGCCGTGGCGGTCTACAGCATTGATGCCGGCAAGGTGCTGGGCGCGGTCGGGGTAGGGAACCGTCCCGACGGTCTGGCGCTCACCTCTAATCAGGATTTTCTGCTGGCCCTCGACACCCAGTCGGACGACGTGGCCGTTATCCGCATGAAGCGCCTCGCCACCACCTCCAAAATCAGCGCCGATCGCGCCCTCTGGGCTATTGTTCCCGTCGGCATGCAGCCCAACGACATCGCTGTGAAAGCATTTTTCCTGACCGAGCCCGCCGCCCGAAAATAAGAAAAGTTGTGGCGCGGGCCCCTCCCGCGAGGTTTATACCCCCAGACGGTACTCGCCGGTCAGGGCAGCAATCCGTGTAAAATTAAGGATTCAACCCTAGTTTCACGGCCCAGACATCATGCCCGACAACCCTATCCAGCCGGATACCCGCGATGAGCGCTACGACGCCCAGCGCATCGAGCAGAAATGGTTCGAACGCTGGCAAAAGGATCCCGCGCTCTATCGCGCTGAGGCTGCCTCCACCCGGCCCAAGTATTACGTATTGGAAATGTTGCCCTATCCTTCCGGAGCGTTGCACATGGGGCATGTGCGCAATTACGCCATCGGCGACGCCCTCGCCCGCTTCATGTGGATGAACGGCTATAACGTGCTTCATCCCATGGGCTGGGATTCGTTCGGTTTGCCGGCGGAGAACGCCGCCATCCAGAACAACACTCCGCCCCGCGAGTGGACCCTGCGCAACATCTCCAACATGAAGGCGCAGATGAAGCGCCTTGGCTTCGCCTACGACTGGTCGCGCGAAGTTACAACCTGCATGCCGGATTACTACCGCTGGAACCAGTGGTTCTTTTTGAAGCTCTACGAGCGAGGGCTCGTTTATCGCAAGAACAGTAAGGTGAACTGGTGTCCAAAGTGCGCGAC
>DASVBI010000754.1:0-7085 GCA_036375915.1 Terriglobales bacterium
TGGGAGCCATGGCTTATGCGCAGAAAAGCAAGGGAGAAAAAGTTCACGGCATCGCCAGCGCGCACGGCCCGGTGGGAGTAGTAACGGCGGCCGCCTACGGCCTGGCTCTGCTGTCGGTTTCCATCAAGTTCTAAGGACGGCCATGCGCAAGACACTCCTGCTCACTATTTTGGTTGTGGCTTTTGCATTGTTCGCGGCAGGCGACAGCCAGTGGATGCTGCAAAATTCCACTATCAGCTACTCCGCATCGCATCCTTTGCATCATTTTGACGGGGTCAGCCACGCGGCGCGGGGCAAGGGCGAATGCCACACCGGCGAGTGCCAGTTCCTGATTGCCGCGCCCGTCAAATCGTTCAATTCCGGCGACAGCAACCGCGATCTGCACATGCTGCAGGCGACCCGGGGCGGGCAATTCCCCATGGTGGTTGTGCGCACGCAATTGCCGGAATCGGAAATCAGGCCGGGAACCGTTCATGCCGACCTGCAGGTTCAGTTTGCCGGCCAGACGGCGGAGTTCAAGCAGATTCCCTTTCAGGTAATGGAACATGGAGGGGACATCGAGCTTACGGGCACAATTCCCGCTACGCTGATGGATTTCAAAATCCCGCCGCCAACCCTGCTGACTATCCCCATCAAGAACGAGATTCCGGTACATGTGGATATGACGTGGACCTCCGGCAAGTAGAGAATCATGCTGTGTACTAGACAATTACTGGCAGCAGATTAAACTCCATCTCAAAGTTTTTCGGGCTATTGGCGGCGCTATCGGGAGAGCCTTCTCCACGGCTCTGGGTCGGTAGCGCCTTGCCGTTTCGAAGTGGTTAACCCGCCTGTAACCCCGCGCAAGCACCCAAGTTTTCCCTCATATATAAATATGTGTCGCCATCATGAAACTGCTGATTGCCCTGCATCACCGTTTTGAGTTATGGACCGCGCCGGCGTGGGTACGCGAGCGGCTGCAGAAACAGTTTCCGGAACTGGAAGTCGTGCAGTTGCCCGATTACTCGGGAGTGACAGAACATATTCGTGACACCGATGCGGCGCTGGCCTGGTCGCTGCGCCCGGAACAGTTCCGCGCCGCGCGCAAACTGCGCTGGATTCACTCCACCGCCGCGGCGGTGCACCAGCTGATGTTTCCCGAACTGGTGGCCAGCGAGGTGGTTTTGACCAATTCGCGGGAGGTACACGGGCCGGTGGTGGCCGAGCACGCGCTGGCGCTGATGTTCGCGGTGGCGCGCAAGATTCCGGCCGCGGTCCGCTACCAGCAGCTGCATGTTTGGGGACAGGAACGGATGTGGAGCGAGGGACCGGTCCCGGGAGAACTGCAGGGAGCTACCCTGGGCCTGATCGGGCTGGGCAGCATCGGGCGCGAAATTGCCAGGCGCGCGGCTGCCCTGGGCATGCGGGTGCTGGCCCTGCGCGAGCATCCCGAGCGCGGCGGGGCCGAAGGAGTGGCGTTGGTTTATGGGCCCGCGCAGCTCGGCGATCTGCTGGCCGCTTCCGACTACGTGGTGCTGGCCGCTCCGGTGACCGATTCGACCCAGCGCCTGATGGACCGCGCCCGCCTGGCGCAGATGCGTCCCACCGCCTGCCTGGTCAACGTGGGCCGTGGGGTGCTGGTGGATGAGGCCGCGCTGGGAGAGGCGCTCCGCGAGAAAAAAATCGCCGCTGCCGCGCTCGACGTGCTGGAAAAGGAGCCCTTGCCGGCTGATTCTCCGCTATGGAGCATGGAGAATGTGCTCATCACGCCGCATACCGGCTCCGTTACGCCCCGGCTGTGGGAGCGCCAGTACGCGCTGATTTCAGAAAACGTGCGCCGCTTTCTGGCCGGCGAGCCCCTGCTGGGCGTGGTGGACAAGAAGAAGGGGTATTGAAGCTGTGAGCTGTGGCCCTTCTACAAGGCGTTTGAGTCCGGCATGCCGCTAGGAAAACTCGACCCCGGCTCCGATTCTACAGACCCATCGTTCCTCACCATTACTGATTTAATCCGTGAAAATCCGCGTTGATGCGCGGCTGAGAAGGCCCCCGGAGTCACCTGCGCAAGTGATTATTATCACTGCGGCCGCCAGCCAGGAGAACTACAAAGAGCTTAGGGTGGTTCAACACCGAAGCTGGAGGTGCGCCACCCGAGGCGGAGGTGTCCCATGGCGGCGCTTCAGCTGGTTCCGCGGATTTCCCTGAACAGAATCCTTTTCACCACTGACTTTTCCGACTATGCAGAGCGCGCCTTGCCCTACGCAGTGGGACTCGCGCGACACTATGGCGGCACCGTGTTTTTGGCCCACGCCATCCCTCCCGAGCCGCGGCGGCCCATGCCTTTGGAGCCGATGCCGCCGGAACTGGACGAACTGCGCTACCAGGCCGAACACGCCATGGACACATTCGTCCGCTCCGCGCCCCTGGCCAGCGTGCGTTACGACGTGGTGCTGGAGAAGGGCGAAACCGAGTTGGTCTTCCAGGAGATGGTAAAGAAGCACGGCATAGACCTGGTGGTGATCGCCACCCATGGCCGAGCCGGGCTAAAGAAGCTGCTGCTGGGCTCGGTGGCGGAGGAGATTTTTCGCAGCGTGAGCTGCCCGGTGCTGACCATCGGTCCGGAGGTAACGCACAACGAGCTTGCCGCCGGCAAACTGCGGCAGGTCATCTACGCCAGCGATCTTTCGGGTGCCTCGCTGCACGCCTTGCCTTTCGCATTCGCGCTGGCGGCCGACTACGGCGCCTTCCTCACCTGCCTGCACGTGATGGAGGATCTGGCGACCATTCCCGTGTATTACCGGGAACGGACGATGCGCGACGCGCGCGAAGAACTGGAAAAGCTGATGCCGGTGGGCGCTGGACTGGCTTGTGAGCCGCAGATCATCGTCGGCACTGGCGACCCTGCGGAAAAGATACTGCAATTGGCCGGCGACCTGAATGCCGACCTGGTGGTGATGGGAGCGCGTCATCAGGGCTCGGTGCGGCTGACCGCGCACCTGCCCTGGGCCTGCACTCACAAGGTCATTTGCCATGCCACCTGCCCGGTGCTGACGGTGCGCGCCGGGCCACAATGATAAGGGGACAAACTCGGGCGTCCATTTCTTGCCCGACCAACCAGCCAAGCCATATAGAGAGGAGAATTGCCATGCAGGGGCGCATGAAATGCCAACTGGAAAAGGCCATGATTTTTGCCGGCGGAATGAGCCTGGGCGCTCGCCTGATGTACATGCTGGATCCCGAGCACGGGCGCAGACGCCGGGCTATGGCGCGCGACCGTGCCCTGTGGCTAGCTCACCAGGCGGAGCTGACCGTGGACCGCGGCGTGCGCGACCTGTTCCATCGCGCCCAAGGCGCGGCCGATGAAACCTTTTCCCTGCTGGCCCCCAAGCCGGCTTCCGATCAGGTGCTGCGGGACCGGGTGCGCAGCCGGCTGGGCCGGGCAACTTCCCATCCGCACGCTATCGAAGTGGAAGCCAAGGATGGTTGGGTCACGCTGAAGGGACCGGTGCTGCAGGAGGAAGTGCGGCGTGTGTTGTGGGCTGTGCGTGCCGTGCCCGGGGTAAAACACGTGGACAACCTCATGCAAGCCCACCGGCAGGCGGATGTTCCCGACCTGCAAGGGGGCAGCCCGCCTCCACTCCCGGAACTGCTGAACGAGACCTGGGCGCCCGCGACTCGGGCCGTGGTTGGCACCGGCGGCGGCCTGCTGCTCGCCTATGGCGCCTGGCGGCGCGGGTGGCAGGGCCTCGGCCTGGGACTGTTGGGCGTGAACCTGCTGGGCCGGGCGCTGAGCAACATCGGGCCGCGGCATCTGCTGGGCATTGGCGGGGCCGAGGCGGCGGGTTTCCGCGTGCAGAAAACCATTCACATAAATGTTCCAGTGGAGGCGGTCTTCGAGCTGCTGGGCGATCCGGAAAAGCTGCCGCGGATTATGTCGCACGTTCTGGCAGTGAAAAAGGTGGACGACAACCGCTATCGCTGGACTGTCGCGGGTCCGGCGGGCACACCCCTGAGCTGGGACGCAGAAATCACCGAGAAAATTCCCAACAAGATGCTGGCTTGGAGCAGCCTGCCCGGCGCGATGGTGGCCAACGCCGGAGTAGTACAGCTGGACACGGAAAATGCGGGCACGCGGGTGCACATTCGGCTGGCTTATGTTCCGCCGGGAGGCGCCATCGGGCACGCCATCGCCGCGATTTTCGGTGCTGACCCCAAGCATGCCCTGGATGACGACTTGGTGCGGCTGAAATCTCTGCTGGAGCACGGCAAGACCAACGCCCATCACCACCCGGTGACACTGGAGGAAGTTATTAACAGCAAGCCGGCACATGCGTCGGGATGTTGAGGCGGCAAGTTTCAAGGTTTCACAATTTCGAGTTTCGGGTTTCGGGTTTCGAGTTTCGAGTGTGCGGTTGTGGTATATCCTTGTGGGACAGCTAAAACGCGCCCTTCTGAGAAAGCTGGCTGAGAAACTTGAAACTGGAAACTCGAAAACTGGGGTGAGGAGGACACATGCCTCTCTACGAGTTTCTTTGCCTGAACTGCGAGGAGACGTTTACCAGGGTGCTGACCCAGCCGGAACACGAGAAGTACGAGATCACCTGCCCCAAATGTGGCAGTAAGAAAGTAACGCAGGAGCCCTCCACCTTTTTCGCGGTGACATCAAAGAAAAGTTGAGCGGACAACCAGCTGCCAGCCCTGCGCTCCCAGCTAATAGCCAGCCCCTAGAAGCTGGTAGCCATCGGGCGTACAATCGCCCACACAGGGGTGAGGCTGCATGTACTTCGAACAGTTCTACCTCTCCTGCCTGGCGCATGCCTCCTACATGCTGGGCTCGGGGGGCGAGGCCGCGGTGGTTGATCCGCAGAGGGATGTGGACATCTACCTGCAGGCAGCGCAGGAACAGGGACTGAAAATCCGCCACATCTTTGAAACCCATCTGCACGCCGACTTCGTTTCCGGGCACAAGGAACTGGCTGCGCGCACCGGGGCCGACATCTATATTGGAGAGCGCGCCGGGGCCAGGTTTCCTCACCTGCCACTGCGCGACGGCTCGCAGGTCAGCTTTGGCGACATCCGTATTACCGCGCTGGAGACCCCGGGGCACACGCCGGAAGCAGTGTGCCTGGTGGTGCGCGATGCGGCCAAGTCGCAGGAGCCGGCGCTGGTACTGACCGGAGACACGCTGTTCATCGGCGACGTAGGCCGCCCCGACCTTTCCAAGCAGTACACGGCGCAGCAACTGGCAGGCATGCTGTATGACAGCCTGCATGAGAAGCTGCTGCGCCTGCCCGACAACGTGCTGGTGTATCCGGCGCATGGGGCGGGTTCACTGTGCGGGCGCAGCATGCGCGCCGACCGCTTCTCCACCATTGGAACCGAACGGCTGACCAATCCGGCGCTGCAGGTGAGCAGCCGCGAGGAGTTTGTCCGCCAGCTCACCGCCAACCTGCCGCCGCGGCCGGCCTACTTCACTCAGGATGCGGAACTGAACCGCGAGGGCGCCCCGGCGCTGGAAGAACTGCCGCCGTTGCCGGCGATTGCGCCGGCACGGCTGCGTACCTTGATCGAGGAGGGGGCCAACGTACTGGACACGCGCTCGTCCGAACAGTTCGGCGCGGGACACGTGCCCGGGTCCATCAATATTCCGCTCCAGGGCCAGTTCGCTACCTGGGCGGGAATTGTGCTCGGACTGGAGGGATACCCCGTGCTGATTGCGGAGTCGCCGGAAAAGCTGGCGGAAAGCCGCATGCGCCTGGCGCGAGTGGGCATTGAAAAGTGCATGGGCTGTTTGCCCGGCGGAGTGGAAGAGTGGAAACAGGCGGGGCTGGCGCTGGCATCGGTACCGCAGATGACGGCCGCCGAGTTGTGCGAGCGCATGAGCGGGATGCAGGTTCTGGATGTGCGCCGCGAGAACGAGTGGCAGGCGGGACACATTGACGGCGCATGCTTGTGGCCGCTGGACCGTTTTGCCAGCCAACTGCCGGAAATCGCCCGCGAAGGACCGCTGGCCGTGCACTGCAAGGGCGGCTATCGCAGCGCCATTGCGTGCAGTTTGCTGCTGCGGGCGGGATATCGCAACGTCAGCAACCTGGTGGGCGGTTTCGATGCCTGGCAGCAGGCAGCGCTGCCCTGCGTGAACGGGTAATAGGGGAGTTCACACGCTGCTCTCTCAAAGTGATAGCCCTCGAAAAGTGTGTGATTATCGGCTGAGATCTTCATCCGAGCTTTACCAGTTCCGCTTCCCTGCCCCTCATGTAACGATCAGCCATCAAATGAATGGTGATGTCAGACTCCATTGCGGTGGTGGGCGGCGGGCCGGCGGGTGCGATGGCCGCGGCGCAACTCGCCTCAGCCGGTCGCCGAGTCGTTCTGATTGACGAAAAACTCGCCTGGGAGAAGCCCTGTGGCGGCGGGCTCACGCACAAGGCGCTGGAGCGCTATCCCTTTCTGGCCCAAGCTGAAGTGGAGCGCAACTGGGTGCGTGCTTGCGAACTGGTCAGCCCTGCCGGGCGGCGCGCCTGGTTCGAATTGGACAAGCAAATTGCCATCTTTTCCCGCCGCGTGCTCAATGGACTGCTGCTGGAACGGGCGCGCAGCGCGGGCGCCGAGATTTTGCGCGCGCGCGTGGTTGAAATTAGCGGCGCCGCGCGAGCCTGGCGCCTGCGCACCCGGCAGGGGGAACTCGGCGCCGCCTACATTGTTCTCGCGGCGGGCGCCCGCAATCCCTTCCACTTCTCTGCCCCGCTGGCGCCTGCTGACCTGATGGCCACCGCCGGCTATTACATTCCCGGCAGCGGCGATTCCATTCACATTTCCTTTTTACGCGAGGTCGAGGGATATATCTGGCTGTTTCCCCGGCGCGACCACTTCTCCGCCGGGATTTGCGGCAGGATGAGCGCTACCCCAACCCGCCAGTTGCGGCGCATGCTGGAGGAATTTCTGGCGCAGCGTGGTTTCGACCTGGGGAAGGCCGAATTTTACTCCCACGTGCTGCCCGCGCCGCGCGCTTCCACCTTCAGCGAACGCAAATTGCAGGGAGACGGCTGGGCGCTGATTGGCGATGCCGCCGGATTGGTGGACCCCATCACGGGAGAAGGCTTGTACTA
>DASVBI010000489.1:0-2594 GCA_036375915.1 Terriglobales bacterium
AGTAACTTGAGCTGCACCATGGGGACGCGTCCCGCGGTCATCGGGGATGAAGCTATGCCGGATACAGCGCGGCGCTGATCGGCGACTGCCCTTGGCGATAAGCTGGTTACTTCTGGAGGATGGGCCGGGTAAACGAGGTCAAAGGGCAACCATACCCGCCTTTGTCACACTGGACCCGGCAACAGCAAGGGCGATGTGATTGCGCTGGAAAACTTAAGGCCAGGCTGCGGGGCAGCGAAGAGGTTTAGAACGCAGCCGCGGGAATATGTTCTCCTTGGCGGCGCAGGGCAGGATCGAATTCCAGCGTCGCCAGCCTTGCTAGCAGATCGGTCGGATGGATGGGCTTAGCTAACAGTTCGAAATCGTATCCCCGCCTCCGCGCTTCTTCGAGCAGGTTCGTGGTGGAGGCTTGACCGGAAATCAGCAGGACCTTGCAGGCGGGGTGGCGCTCACGTACGAGCATCGCCATTTCGACCCCGTCCATACCGGGCATGATGACATCTGTGATCACAAGCTCTGGGTTGACAGCCTCACATTGTCGCAATGCGCTTTCAGCGTCATAGGCGACTGTAGTTTCGTATCCCGAATTTCCCAAAATTATGCCCAGGGTATCTGCGATAACTCGCTCATCGTCAACCACCAACACTCTCTTAGGCCTCCCCCTCCCGTCCTGGTCAATCATCTTTCTCCTGGCTTCATCATCCATTTCGAGCGCCTTTACCAGAACCTCCGCCACTGACACCGTTTCGAACCGCCTGTTCAGATTCTTCACATTTCACCCCGCTATACTTCACCCTATGCCCGCAGATGAGATACGGGGACTTTTTCTTTGCGGGCAAGCTAAGGAAGCGTTTTGCAAGGTCTTGATTTAACGTGAGTTGCCTATGTCTTCTTGGATAACTTGCAGAGGGTATTTAATTTATGGTAGCATAGCGATAGTTTAGCCATACGATAGCGAAAGCCTTGGCTAACATGAGTGCGTTTGGAGGGTTCCGATGCCGACGATTAAAACAAAAGAGCTCCAACGTACGTTCGGTACCACAGACCGTGCCAACGTGCCGGCTGGAAGAAAGGGCAAGCACCATTCAATCGTGGCTTCCATCCTCCATGACTTGGAAGGACTGGAGAAAGGTCGGGCTCTGAAAATACCTCTTTCGGAATTGCCCGACACCAAGGTGAACATACGTTCTGCCTTGAGCCGTGCCACTCGCAATATGCATAAATCGGTGGCTACGGCGGCTGATGATGAGTTTCTGTACGTTTGGAACGCGTAATTTGCTCAGGCCATCGGCGCCGAATGCGGTCTCTGTGGGTGTGCTCCGCCGACTAGAGACCCTTTGGGATAATGGCGGCATCGGCTGCAAAAGGTTTCTACCAATTAGGGAAAGGGGCCTGTTCTGGGAACCAGAACGGTGCATCCCCGTACTCTCGTTTTCTTCTTCCCGCTAAACTCCGTGCGAACATCGCCCTAGCGCCTGACTTGTGCGCCAGGGGAAAAGCGAGCCATGAGCAGCCTGCCAGATCCCAGCCAGACCGCGGCCTCGGCCACTGCCGAGTCGCTGCGCAGCGAGGAAATTCAGCGCCAGCTCAAGCAGTTGGGCGGGCGCGACCTGCAGTTGTGGTCCATCGGCATACTGGTCATCATGGTGCTGGTGGCCGGTTTTGCGGCGGTCGTGGCGCCCAACCTGGCTTGGCGCGGACTGCCCGGCAGTGGCGTGGTGGAATACCGCTATCTTCCGCAATTGTTCTTTGGCCTGATCTCGCTGATCCTGCTGTTCAACATCTATGTGGTGATGCAAAAGCGGACTCTAAACTCCACCCGCGCGGCGCTGATCCGGGAACTGGTATTCAGCGAGCGCCTGGAAAGCTTTACCCTGATTGATCCGCTCACCCAGCTGCTCAACCGCCGCTCCCTGGACCAGATCGTTCCTCGGGAAATCGCCCGCGCCAACCGTTCCGGCAGCAATCTGACCTTTGTGCTGGTGGAGGTCGCCGGATTCAAGGGTCTTAACGACCGCCTGGGCAACATCGCCGGCGACCAACTGCTGGTGGAGGTGGCGCGCCTGCTAAAAGGGACCTTCCGGGGCTCGGATGCGATCATCCGCTACAGCGGCGACCGCTTTCTGATCATGATGGCCGAGACCAATGAAAAACGCGCTGCCTCGGCCATGCGCCGCCTCTCCGATATGGTGGACCATTGGAATCTGAACACCAGGTCCGGTTGGGAGATGGTGCTGAACTACGGCATCGCGCAGTACGCCATAGGCGCCAGCGCGGCTGAATTACTCATGGCGGCGGAGCAACAATTAGTGCGGCAGCAGGCTAAGGCGGCGCCCAAGCCGGCGCCCCTGACTGCTGTTGCCGGTGCTGTGAAATGATGTACTGCGGTCGTGCGCCGAGCACGCCCCTCAACACGTCTCCATCAGTCCAGTGCGGTAGAGTTCCAGTTGCAAAAGTTGTCAGTATGAAAGCGATTCGGCAGTTGGCTCTTATATTCCTGGTCTTGGTGTGTGCCGGTTGCGCGCACACCAGAAAGTTAGCCGGCCTTTACGTCCCCAGCCGTTGTATTCAGAAAGTGAGCTGGACCAGGCCCT
>DASVBI010000239.1:0-3035 GCA_036375915.1 Terriglobales bacterium
CTGCTTTTCATCGCCGGCCTCGTCAGGATTCTCAAGGAACTGCCGCGGGAACAAGGCCTCGACAAGATCATGCCCTTTGGCCGGCTGTTTTTTGCCATTCCCATAGCGGTTTTTGGCACCGAGCACTACACCGCCACCAGAGAGATTGCGGCCATGGTCCCCCGCTGGATTCCCGCGCATACCTTTTGGGTCTACCTCGTGGGCCTCGGTTTTATTTGCGCGGGGCTCAGTATGGCCGTTCTTGTCCAGGCGCGGCTGGCAGCGGCTCTGGTGGGAATGACGTTTCTGATCTTCGTATGCCTAATGGACCTGCCAGGCTCCATTGCGCACCCGCACAACAGATTTTTTTGGACGCTGGCGCTGAGAGAACTTTCTTTTGGCAGCGGCGCCCTGGCCTTCGCGATGGCGCCGTGGAGCACCCGGCCGAGACCGCCGTCCGGCTCGCGCCCGCTCAAGGCACGGGTCGCCGCTTTGCCGCGATTCTTCATCGGCATTGCTTCGCTATTCTATGGGGTGGAGCATCTGCTGCACCCCGAGCACGTGCCGGGAGTTCCGCTGGAACAGCTCACTGCCCCGTGGATTCCGGGGCGGATTTTTTTGAGTTATTTTGTGGGCGTGGTTCTGATTTTTGCCGGCGCCTGCCTGCTGGCGAATAAGAGGCCGCGCCTGGCCGCCACCTTTTTGGGGTTCACCATTCTGCTGACGATGTTGTGGATTTACCTGCCCATGCTTCTGGCCGCGCCTGGAAGCGTGGAGGCGCTGAACTATTTCTTTGATACGCTGTTCTTCTGCGGAGCCATTCTGCTGCTGGCCAACGCGATGGAGAAAGAGCCCGCGGTGGCGCGGACTTATGCGGCTCAAAACGCGTCCTGAGTGAGCACAACCAGTTGCGAGCAAGCTGAAGGCCGAGCGCCGTTCCGCGGCTAAGTGGGCCACCGACTGGGGAGGCTGACAATGGCTATCTATCCCGTTGATCCCTCACAACAGAAAGCTGCCAAAGCGGCGGGCCTGTCTTATCTGATCACGTTCGCCATCGTGGTGTACGTAAACTTTGGCATTCACGACCGCCTGATTGTCGCGGGTAACGCCGCCGAAACCGCGCGCAACATCCTGGCCCATGAGCGGCTCTTCCGCGTAGGAATGGCGGGCGACATCCTCTACTGTGCCGGCGTGGTGGTGCTGCTTACCGCGCTCTACGTGATTCTCCGTCCGGTGAGCCACGGCCTGGCCCTTCTGGCCGCGTTGTGGAGGCTGGTATGGGTGCTGATGTGGCTGGCGATGACTCTCAACCTGTTCGACGCTCTGCGCCTGCTGAGCGGCGCGGATTACCTGCGCGTCCTGGAAACGGAGCGGGCGCAGGCCCTGGCCCGCCTCTATCTGGGCACGCGCTTTGACTACTACTACGTGGGCCTGCTGTTTGGCGCCCTGGCCTCCACCCTGTGCGGCTACCTGTGGCTCAAGTCCCGCTATATTCCTCGCGCCCTGGCGGCCTACGGCCTGATCACGTCGGCCTTTTGCGTGGCTTGCACTCTGGTGTTCTACATTTTTCCCGGCTTCGAGAAGATTGTGAACCTGTGGTGGTTCGATTCGCCCATGGGCGTTTTCGATATCGTACTGAGCTTCTGGCTGTTGATTCGCGGACTCAGAACACCGGGAACAGTGGAGCGATGACACAAATTAAAGGTGACAGCGCGTCGTCGAAAGGGCCTAAATCCTGTACCCCGGCGGCCTGATACCGTTGTCACGCAGGTAGATCTCAGCCTGTCCGCGATGGTGGGCTACGTGGATGTACATGGCCAGCAGCAGGTCGCGTCCTGGCAGATGCCCATCGGGCGAATCGTGTGCTTGCTCTAGCTGTGCCTTGGTTAGCCCGGCAATGATGGTTGAGCAATAAGAGAACGAATTGCTCAGGAACTTCACCGTTTCGGTCTTGTCCGTCGGGTTTGCCGTGGTGGGAGGGTTAGTATTCTGGAGGCCGGCGCAGAACTGGTAGTTTGTGGTGGCGATATGTGCCATTAGCTGTCCAAAGTCCATCGACTCCGGATGCGGCTTGAAGGAGTACTTTTCGGGCGGCATCGCCTCGGCGACTGCGACGGACAATTCAGCAAGAGCACCAAAGTGTTTCGCGTATTCACCGGCAGCGCTGGAAGATAGATCGTGAGTCTCCGCTGCACACAGAACGAGCGGCAACAGCAGAACAAAAGCCAGAACAAGTGAAGATTTCATACGAAGCTCCTGAACCGTGGACGGTACGCGATGCTATTGCTGCGAGCTGAGGGCAGCAAGGACAAAAGTACGTCAGTTTCTGCCATCCCACCTCTCGGCGAGTTGCGTCCGGGTTTAGCAGCCGCGGGATGGTGACAGAAAGCGTGATGCAGTCCGGTTGAAACGTCCCTCAGGCTAAAGCCCGCATCCTTGCTGCGCTCTTAATGCAGGCCTGAAGGCCTGCTCCAGCCATTCGTGTTCCGAAGAAGGGCAGATGCGGATCGGCCGGAAAGGTGGGCCACCAGCGAGCATCACTTAGGATGCGACTGTTCCATGTTGGAAACGCTGTACCAGACGATCTTCCACGATCCATTGCTTTGACGCTTGAACTCCGCAATGAAGTTCGTCTTATGGGTCATCAGCACACCGGCACGACTGTTGTCTTCGTTATAGGTGCCACGGTAGACTGCCAAGTCTCCGCTACTCGCAACATCCACAGTCTCACCGATGAGACTGACCTTCCACAGGGGGTCGCGGGCAAAGCCCGTCTTGAAATCCTCTCTGTCGGCTTCGACTCCAATGGTTGGCGGACTGCCACATTCCATGGAGATGATATTCGGGGCGTCATAAGCGGTTGTTTTGACTGCATCGTGGGCGTTGAGTCCAGCGACGACTTGAGCGACGTCCGCCTTGATTGTTTCGGCGATTGCCGCGGTGTCAACCGGCACGGCTGCTCTCGATGACGCAGCACCAGCAGCAGCAAAGGCAAGCAGAAGCAGACTTGGTTTCCAGTATGCAGCAAGGTTCATTGAACGCCTCCCGTTTGCGGC
>DASVBI010000287.1:0-9879 GCA_036375915.1 Terriglobales bacterium
TGGGTGGAACGGCAACTGGGGCGCGCTCCGTCCCCCGACCTGGAACCCGCGCCGGTGGTGGTGGCTCATCCTGCCAGCGTGGCCCTGGCGCTGCTGGTGTTGCGCGCGCAGAAGGCAGGCCGGCTGAATTCGGCGACCGCCACGCTCTACGAACCAGCCTCGGAGCAGGGACGCCGGGGCATGGATGAACTGCACGAGCAGACCGTCAACCTGCTCTCCTTTCATGAGCTGCCGCGCCAGGTCTTCGATACCCAGGTGGCCTTCAACCTGGTGGCCCGCTACGGCCAGAAGGCGCTGCTGCCGCTGGAAACGGCGGAGCGCAGGGTGCTCGATCATTACCAGCGCATCACCGCGGGACAGGCGCTGCTGCCTGCCCTGATGCTGGTGCAGGCTCCCATCTTCCACGGGCATGCGTTTTCCATTTATTTTGAAATGGCGGAGGCGGTGTCGGTGGGCGATATGACGCAGGCATTAGCGGGCGAGCATGTGCTGGTGAGCCGGGCAGGGGAAGAATCGCCGAGCACGGTCAGCGCCGCCGGCCAGGGTGACATCCTGTTGACTTGCCGCCGCGACGCCAGCCGCGAAAATGGCATCTGGGTATGGGCTGCAGCCGACAACCTCCGCATTGCCGCCAGTACCGCGGTGGAGATTGCCGAGGAGATGGCGACCGCCCGCCCGCGAGGCAAGATCCAGTGAAGGCCGCGCTGGGAGTGGTGCTGGCGCTGGGCTTTGCCCTGGCTCTGGCCGGCTGCGGTTATCATGTTTCCGGAAAAAGCAACAAACTTCCTACCAATCTGCGTATCCTCGCCATTCCGGCGTTTACCAACGGGTCGCAAGTGTACCGCGTGGAACAGGATTTGACTTCCGCGGTGGTGCGCGAGTTCATCACCCGCACTCATTATCAAATCATCAACCGGCAGGATGGTTCGGCCGATGCTACGCTACAGGGCACCGTGCTGGGCGTTTCCGTTTTTCCCCTCACCTTCGACTCGCGCACCAACCGGGTGGCAACGGTTCTGGTGCAAGTCAGCAGTCAGGTTAGTCTCACCGATAAGAAGGGCAAGGTGCTGTACAGCAATCCCAACTATCTTTTCCGCGAACAATATCAGGAGAGCAGTTCGCTCTCCACCTTCTTCCAGGAAGAGTCGCCGGCGCTGCAGCGGTTGTCGCGCGACTTCGCGCGCGCCCTGGTCAGCGATATCGTGGAGAACTACTGATGCGGGCTTTTGCTCCCACGGAAAGGTTCGTCGCCGAGGTCCACAGCCGCAAGCTGCGTCCGGCCTACGTTTTCGTGGGCGATGAGGTCTTTTTTCGCCGCCAATGCCGCGAAGCCATTTTGCAGGCGCTGGTGCCGGCTGATCTGCGCGATTTCGCCCTCTACGAATTCGATCTGGGCGAAACCCAAGTGGGTGAGATCCTGGACCGCGCCCGCACTCCCTCGCTCATGGCGCCTTTCCAGGTGTTTTTTATTCGCGGAGTGAAAAACCTGTACGGGCGCGGCTCGCACGAAGCCGATTTCGAGGCCATCGAGGCCTACGTCAAGAATCCCAATCCGGACGCGCTGCTGGTGTTTGTCGCCGACCATATCAGCATTCCCGCCGACGTTCGCCGCATGGAACTGACCGACAAGGAGCGCTACGAGAGAATCCGCGACACCCTGGGCGAATATTGCGGCATCGTGGAGCTGGCGCGGGTGGAGGAAAACGAAGCCGTGCGCTGGCTCACCGAACAGGCGGCGCAACAGGGCGCCAGGATCGAGGCCGATGCCGCCCGGGAGATGGTGGATGCTCTGGGCGGCGACATGATGATGATCGCCGGCGAACTGGAGAAGCTGCTGCTTTACGTGGGCGAAAAGAAACGCATCACCCTGGGTGACGTGGAGACCATGGTGCTGGCCGCCAAGCAGCGCTCGCTTTACGAACTGACCGACGCCATCTCCGCCAAAGACCGGGTACGCGCCCTGCAGGTGCTCGATGCCATTCTTTCCACCGGCGAAGGCGAGGAGGCGGCCATCGGCCACCTCTACATGCTGGCCAAAACTTTTCGCCAGATGCTGGTCATCGTGGAGCGCAACGTGCGCGATACCCGCATGTTGTGGGCGGCGCTGTGGCAGGGCTTCCGTGTGCCCCCCTTCGCTGCCGAGGACATCATCAGGCAGGCACGGCGCTACAAATCAAAGCGTGACCTGACCCGCGCCATTCGCCTGGTGGCCCGCGCCGATCTTGCCCTGCGCTCCAATCCCGCCAGCAAGCGCCTGGTGCTGGAAAAGTTGGTGCTCGATCTCACCGCCGAAGCCCAGCCCGCCGCCCCCGCCTGGCAGCAGCACGAACTGCCCGTGTGACCAACGGCTTTCATCCTGGGGAAGCGCGAGCCGCGCTTGTGCGGTCGGCGCGACCAAGGACCTCTGAATTTCTACCCACACCCGCACTTTGTGATCGGAAGAACTCTGCATTTGTGGCGCGGGCGTCCGCGTCGGGTGAGCATCCCGTTGCTGTTCGAGACCTGGCGGGCAACGTCTCCATCCCTATGCATCTCAGCTCCCGCCATCTCACCATGCCCGTAGAGACGTAACTTGTTACGTCGCGCTCACCGCGCAAACTTCAGCCCGCTCAGCCGGCGCGCGCTCGCAGCATCAACTCCCTTGCCCATCACCAGCACGTGGAAGCTCTCGCCCATGCCGGCGGGCGTGACCAGGTGCTTGAGTTGCAGCGCGACTTTGGCTTGCTCCTGCGGCAGGCGCGTATCCTCAAACGCGTCGGCGAACTGATTGGCCTCGCCAATACCCATGAGGAATTGCGCCTGCGTGAGCAGCGCCAGCGGCTGCATTCCGCCCTTCCGGGCTGCCGCATCCAAGGCGGTGAAGTTCACGTGCGCGGTGATGTCCTGCTCGCCCGGTGCTTCGTAAGGGCTGGCGCTGATGGTATGGCGGCGGAACGCGGTAACCGTCCCGCGGTGCCGTCCAGCCAGTTGCTCTTCGCGGGTGTAGCCGTAATCAATCACTACCACGAACCCGCGGCGCAGCCGTTGGGCCATGCTTTGCATGTACTCTTGCGCCGCCAGTGGCGCCTCCACTCGTTCGCCCGCTTCCGGCTGCACGCTGTAGCGGTCCAGGAATTCCAAGGTCGCCGCTCTCGGTGGCACAAAGCTTTCCGCCAAGCCTCTCTCGCCGCAGCCAACGCGCAGTTCGCCGCGATCGGAGACAACCTGGACTGGCAGAGCGTCAAAAAACTCGTTAGCGAAAACAATCGCCGGGGAGGGAAGCTGCCGGGGCAACTGCTCGATAGAGGAATAGATTTCCGCTTTGCCGGCTTCTATTTGTCGGGTGAGGCTGCCGGCCAGGCGATTTCGCAGCGCGGGCGAAGCCTCGACCAGCTCGTAGCGCAGGGCGCGGAAGAATTCGGGAAACTTCTTTTCCGACCAGGCCAGCACATCCTGGGCAAACAGTCCGCGGCCGGGGCCGAGTTCCACTACTTGCAGCGCGGCAGGCGACCCCAGTGCTCGCCACATTTCTTCGAACTGCCGCGCCAGCAGGCGGCCGAAGACGGCATGCACATCGCTGGAGGTATAGAAATCGCCGGCCTTGCCGAACTGCTCGGCGTGGGCCGCGTAGTAGCCCAACTCGGCATCGTAGAGGCACATTTCCATGTAGCGGGAGAAGGGAATGGGGCCGTGGCGCCGGATCTCCTCTTCGATTTTCTGGCGCAGACTCACAGGCCTTCCCGCTGGCGCTGGGCGCGATCCTGGGGCGTGCGGGTGAACATCTCGATGATGTAGTCGTGCAGGCAGGCATAAAGCTGGCGCTGAAAACTCCACTCGAATTGCGCGTGGTCCAGGTCGCGCGGGTGCAGGTCGAAGTAGTAGGTGTGCACGGGGATGGGAGGATTTTTGAAGTTGATGATGACTTCAACCGCTTCCCCTTTGGCGCGGGCATCGAAGCTTACCAGCGGGTGGTCGTAGAGCCGCAGTTGCTGGAGAACGCGTTGCAGGCGCGGGTTGGCGGAATCGGGCACGGCAAGATTGTAGAGGATTTGAACTTTCAGAGTTTCGCAGCCTGGCTGGCGATGGCGCGCGCCTCACCACTGCCGGGCCACGGCGGCCACGATGCGCGCCAGCGCATCCACATCGCGCGTGTCCACTACTTCGCCGGGAGAGTGGGAGTAGCGCAGCGGCCAGCCCAGGGCCACGTCGGTGGAACCGTAGCGCACAAAGGCGGCGCCATCATTGCCGCCGCCGGTCACCCCGTACTGGGCGGGAATCCCCTGAGCGCGTGCCAGGGCTATGAGTTTGTCCACCAGCTTGCCGGGCACGATGTTGGAGTTATCCACTGCGCGCACCACGAAACCTTGGCCCACTTTCGCATCGCCGAAGCGGGTGGACTCCAGCGGCGAGTCGGAACTGACAAAGGTATCTACGGCAAAGACGTAAACGGGAGGGTGACCTCCCACCGCCATACTCTTAGCAACGGCGGCGGCGCCCACCAGGCCCAGTTCCTCTCCGGTGGACCACACAAAGGTGACATCGCGGCCGCTGATGCGCGGCCCCAGCGCCCAGGCTGCTGAAACCAGCGCGGTGCAGCCCACGCGGTCGTCGAAACTGCGGGCGTTGGCGCGTGTGCCCAGCAGGCGGCGGTACTTTTTGGGGATAGTGACAAAATCCCCGACCTTGATGCCGAGTTCGGCAACCTGCTGCGGGTTGGCGGCGCCAACATCCATGCGGTAGGTGGCGTTGCGCGATTCCGGCGGCCAATGGAATTGAGGCTGCTCCCAGCCATTCGGCAGCTCCAGCACACCGGGACGGATGCCGGTGGCGGTGTGCACGAGGGCGGCGTGACCCAGGAAAAACGGCGGCAGCCCGCCGCCCTTATCCTCCAGTTCGAGCCGGCCGTCAGCCAGGATGGAGTGAACCTCGTAACCGATTTCATCCTGATGAGCCACCACCACGATGCGAGGTCCCTGGCCGCTCCAATGCAGGATGAGGTTGCCATGGTCGTCGGTTTGCGGTTTCGCCCAGGCGGGCAGCAGGCGGGCTACGGCCTCCCGCACCGGCATTTCGTGATCGCTCACGCCGTAGGTTTCAACCAGGTGGGTGAGAATCATCTGGGGAGAAGGGGCGGCCGCCGGACGCGGCGGCAGCGCTGGTTCGGGCAAGGCCGAGGGCGCAGGAATGTTGACCGGGGCGGCTTCCCCCTGAAGATAGGTTTCCAATAACGCAACGAGTTCGCCGACGTCGTGAGCGTCAAGGAACTCCCCTGGGGTTGTGGACCAGGCAGTGGCCACGCCCAGGTGCGCCCAGCGCGCGGGCAGCGGGGGCTGCGGCAGATAACCGCGCGGCAAAAGCGGCGCCGAATAGTCGGCGGCCAGCGGGATGTGGTTGTGGCGGGCCAATTGTGTGAGTTCCGCGGCCAGCGGAGAGCCCTCCTGCTCCTGGGCTTGGCCGAGGAGCACGCCGCTGCCGGGGCGCAGGGCGGGCTCCGCCACTTCCTTGCCCATGCCGGGAGGTCCGGGTGACGCGGGCCCGCGGGTCAGGCGGCCCACATAAATCAGTTCTTCCGGCTTGACCTCGTCCAGCAGGCGCTGCAGGCCGCGCGCGCCGGTCCACTGCTGGGTGACGAAAGCAACGGTCAGGCGCCCGCGCAGCTTCTGCGCATCGAGCCCACGCAGCACTTCAACTAGAGCGGCAGCGCCAAAGCGATCACCAATCGCGGGCGCGGTCCACTTGCCGAAGCCCATCTGGTAAAACGTGCGATCAATCGCCAGCGGGCTGAGCAAGTCTGCTCCCGCGCCCCGCGCCTGAGCGGCGCTGGTGGCGCCGATATCCACGTACATATTCTCAATGTCGTCGAGATCGGGAGGCTGCTTTCGGCCAGGTTGCAGGTGCACGGAAGGGCCGGCAATCACGCCATCTATCCACCTTCCTTGAGTGCCGCGCAGCTTTACCGGCTGGGCGGAGTAGAGCTCGTTGAACAAGGGCAGCGCGCCGAACTGCGGCAAGCGCTGCAGGCGCAAATAGCCTTGCGCGGTGATGTCGCTCACCACATACCCGGGCTCGTCAAGGGGCGCCACCAGCAGGCGATTGGGTGAGCCGCTGCCCAGAGTAATCACCACGTCTCCCAGACCGTCCAGCTTCGGCGAATACGCCCCCAGGCGCTGGGCCATGGCGCGCGACAACTCCTGCTCATAGCCGGGAACCGCCGGCGTCTGCACCAACTGCTGCATGTCGGAAAGAAGATTGCCGGGCACACCCTTGCCCGCGGCAATGGCGCCCAGTGGCGAGAGCAAAAGAATAGTGATCAGCAAAACCGGCAGGCGGGAGTTCATCGCTTTGTTCATAGGAAAATGAAGAAGTTAGTCGTTATGGCCGTGGGACGCAAGCCCAAGGGCGCAATTAATACGCATAAATAAATATCGCGCCGCGATGCGTCTGCTATAATTTGCGGCCTTCTCGGGAGCGATCCGTGAAAAGCTTGCGCTTCTTTACAATTCTTCTGTCGTCGTGTGTCTGGCTGATGGCAAGCAGCGCGCTTTGCGCGACTGAAGCGCCCGCGGCTGCAAGCCGTCCCATCGCGATCCAGGGCGCAACCATTCTCACCATGACCCACGGCATCATTGCTAACGGCACAGTGGTCATCGAGAACGGAAAAATTACCGCCGTGGGCGCCAAAGTTGCCATACCCGCCGAGGCCCAGGTTATCAACGCCGCCGGCGAATACGTGCTTCCCGGGCTGGTGGACCCCCACTCCCACCTCGGCGTCTACGCCCTGCCGGAAATCAAGCCCAACTCCGACGGCAACGAGATGACCGGCGACATCGAAGCCCAAGTGCGCTCGGAAGATTCCATCAATACCGACGATCCGGAGATAGCGCGTGCGGTTTCCGGCGGCGTGACCGTGGTGCAGGTGCTGCCCGGCAGCGGCAACAATATCGGCGGCTGGGCCACCATCGTCAAACTGAACGGCGGGCAGACCCTGGACGAGATCAAGTTGCAGGGCGCGCCTGCCAGCATGAAATGGGCCTGGGGCGAGAATCCCAAACGCGTTTATGGCAGCAAGGACAAGGCGCCCGCCACCCTCATGGGAGAGACCGCCATCGTCCGCCAGCGGCTCTACGACGCGCAGAATTACGCTGCCAAGTGGAAGGCCTGGGAAGATGGCGGCAAGAAAGGCGCGCCGCCGGAACGCGACCTGCAGCTGGAGGCGCTGGCCGAGGTGCTGGCCGGCAAGGTTCGGCTCAACATTCACTCCTACCAGGTAAATCACTTCGAAGCTCTGTTCCGCATCGCCGACGAGTTCCATTTCCAGATTGCCGCGCTGCACCACGCCCTTGATGCCTACATGATTGCGCCGGAGATTGCCCGCCGCCACATCGGCGTGGTCACCTTCGCCGACTCCTGGGGCTTCAAGGTGGAAGGCTGGGATGCTATCCCGCAAAACGCTTACATCCTCTGGAAGGAGGGTGTTCTGGTCAGCTTGCACACCGATAATCCGGTGATTGAGGAGCGCGATTACATCGAGCAGGCTTCCATCATCAATCATTACGGCATGCCGGACGAGGCGGCGCTGCAGACCGTAACCATCAACCCGGCCAAGATTCTGGGTATTGACAACCGCGTGGGCTCGATTGAAGTGGGTAAGGATGCCGACCTGACCATCTGGACGGGCTACCCGCTGGAGTTGACCTCCAAGGCCGACGAAGTGTTCATTGACGGCAAGCCGGTTTACACCCGCCAGGCTGGATTCCTGCCCTGGAAAGGGCGGCCGGCCACGCTGGTGCCGTAGAGCAGGTTTCAAGAGTTTCAGAGTTTCAAAGTTTCGAGTTCCCAGTTTTCTGGACGCAATCATCTCAGCATTGCGCAGGCAGGCAAATTCTTTTGGCGTCATGCTGAGAGGCTTTAGCCGCTCAGGATGACGCCAGACGCGAATAACGTTGCTATTGAGACAGAGGATTGTGGGAGATCACATGCCTAATACACGCTGCGTCGCCATCACCGCCATAGTTGCCGCTCTCATCCTTGCAGGGCTGCCGGCGCTGGCGCAGAACACCATCGCCATCACCGGCGGGCGGGTGCTCACCATCAGCCATGGCGTGATTGAGAACGGCACCGTGCTGGTCGAGAACGGCAAGATCGCGGCGGTGGGCCGAGACATCAAGGTGCCGCGCGGGGCGCAGGTGATTGACGCCCGCGGCAAGGTGGTCATGCCCGGCTTGTTTGACGCCGGCGACAAGCTGGGCACGGTGGAAATCCCGGCGCTGCAGATTACGGTGGACGATACCGAGTACACCGCCCCCCTCCAGCCCCAACTGCGCGTTTTGGATGCGCTGAATCCGGAGAGCGAAAACCTCCTGGTCAGCCGGGCCGCGGGCATCACCAATTCTCTTTCCACTCCGGCCGACGGCAACCTGATCGGCGGGCAGAGCGCGGTGATTCAGCTCGATGGCAGCACCGTGGACCAGATGGTGGTGAAGTCGCCCGCTGCCCTGCACATCAGCCTGGGCGAACAGAGCAAGATGACCTACGGCGTCAAGAACGGCGCTCCCGAGACGCGCATGGGGGAAATGGCCATGCTGCGGCAGGCCTTTCTCAAAGCGCAACACTACAAGGAAGTGCAGGACGCTTACGCTCAGAAAAACAGCGGAAAGGAGCCGGCGGCGCCCCCGGCGCGCGATTTGAAGATGGATGCCATGGTGGCGGCGCTGGAGGGCAAGATCCCGGTAGTGGCCCGCGCCGACCGCGTCAGCGACATGGAGAGCGCGCTGCGCCTGGCCGACGAGTTCCACTTCCATCTCATCCTGGCGGACGCGGCCGCGGCCTGGCGTATTGCCGATCAACTGGCGGCGCGCAAGGTTCCGGTCATCGTTGGTCCCATCCTGGAAGAGCCCGGCCGGATGGAATCGGTGGACGTGCGCCTGGACAACGCCGCCCGGCTGTACAAGGCGGGCGTGCCCATTGCCATTCAAACCGCGGCCGACAATGAGGTGCGCAATCTGCCCTTCGAGGTGGAATACGCGATTTCTTACGGACTGCCGGAAGATGCGGCCTTACAGGCGCTTACCCTGAATCCGGCGCGCTTCTTCGGGGTGGACAACCGTCTGGGCAGCATAGACCAGGGCAAAGACGCCAACCTCATCGTGCTGGATGGAACCCCCTTCCGGGTGAAGACGCACGTGTTGGCCGAGTTGATAGATGGCAAGGTGGTGGACCTTTCCAATCACCAGACCAGGCTCTACGAGTTCTACAAGAAGAAGTACGGCATTCAGTAATGGGCGGCAGAGACCCACTTCGCCGAGGTCAGAAAGTAGAACCAGGACAGCGATGAGGCGCGAAGCGGCGCCACAATCCAGCCCGCGGCATTAGCCGTGAGTGGGGGTGTCCTTAAGGCCAGTATCATTATGGAACTTCGAGGCGCCATAACCTGAGCCAAACCGGCGCTGGGCGGGTAAAATGAGTCGAAGTGCGCAGCTTGTTTGCCATCGTTCTGCTCGGGAGCCTGGCGGCCTACGCCGGCACTCGGCCGGCCTCCGTCCCCGGCGAAGCACCGCGCACGGCCACGCGCCAGGAACGGAAAGCTGCTCATCGCGCCTTCTCGCGAGGCCTGAAGCTCCGCGCCAATGGCAAAAATCAGGAAGCCTACGGCCTATTCCAGGAGGCCGCCCGCCTGGATCCGGCCAACACCGAGTACCTGGCCACCCGGGAAGTGACCCGCCAGCAACTGGTTTTTGACCATCTGCAGCAGGGCAACCAGGAGATGCTGGCGGGCAAGCAGACCCAGGCGCTGGCCGCATTCCGCGGCGCCCTCAACCTGGACCCCAGCAACCAGTTTGCCCAGCAGCGGCTGCGCGATGTATTGAGCGAATGGGCGCCGCAAGCCGCCACCCAGCAGGC
>DASVBI010000283.1:0-6789 GCA_036375915.1 Terriglobales bacterium
GCCCGACTTTCACGTGGTGCTGTTCGACTACCACGGCGTTCCGGTGTACGTCCGCCTCGATCTCGGCTGCGAGTCCGAGGAACTGGCGCGCTTCATGGGCCCGAAGGGCATCCTGGATGCCGGTGAATTCCAGCTCCACCATCAGTTCCAGCCCGGCATTGACCTGGCTCCCAGCTACTACTCGGGCGGCTTCCCGCAGAAGATGCGCGAGGAATACATCGCCGAGTGGCACGCCAAGCACGATCCGCCGCTGGGCAAGGAGCCGATGTATCCCACCACGACTTATGTTGGCCACGACTGGGACGACGTGAAACCCCACCTGTGGAACTTCTTCCAGGCCGTCAAGTCGCGCAAGCCGGTAGTGGAGGATGCGGTGTTCGGCAACCATGCCGCGGTCGCCTGCCATATGGCCAACGAAGCCTACTTCCGCAAGAAGACTGTGTTCTGGGATGAGGCTTCCAAGAGCATCAGGAGTTAGCCTATTTTTGCCCCACGGAGCGGCGGCTGCGGTCGCCGCTTTGTTGTTTCTTGGCTGACTGTCTGCCTGGCTGTCCGGCTGATTCGTAGTGCCTGACGGGCCCGTCCGATTCGCCCTTGCCGCCAGCCAGCTAGAGAGCTAGTCAGCTTTCGGCACTTATCGAACTCAGGAGCCTCTTGCCGGACCACAAATACATTCTCGCCCTCGACCAGGGCACCACCTCTAGCCGGGCTATCGTGTTTGGCCACGAAGGTCAAATCGTCAGCCTGGCGCAGCAGGAATTCCAGCAGCTCTATCCCTCTCCCGGCCAGGTGGAACATGATCCGGAGGCCATCTGGGATTCGCAATTGACGGTGGCCCGCCAGGCGCTCCAACAAGCCGGCATCTCGGCGCGAGAGGTGCTGGCCATCGGCATCACCAACCAGCGCGAGACCACCATCCTCTGGGAACGCGCCAGCGGTCGCCCGGTCGCCAACGCCATCGTCTGGCAGAGCCGCGTCAGCGCTTCCATATGCGACCGCCTCAAGGCCGAGGGCCTGGAAAACCTTTTTCGCGAGCGCACCGGCCTGGTTGTGGACGCCTACTTTTCCGGCACCAAGGTCAAGCACCTGCTCGATACCACTCCCGGCTTGCGCGCCCGCGCCCAGCGCGGCGAAATTCTTTTCGGCACCGTGGACAGCTTCCTGCTCTGGCGGCTCACCGGAGGACGGCGTCATGCCACCGACGTGAGCAACGCCAGCCGCACCCTGCTCTTCAACATTCACACCCTCGCCTGGGATGAAGACCTGCTCAACCTCCTGGACGTTCCCCGCGCCATGCTCCCGGAAGTTGTTTCCAGCAGCGAAATCTATGGCCAGACTGAGGCTGCCCTGCTCGGTGCTCCTGTTCCCATCGGCGGCCTGGCCGGCGACCAGCAGGCCGCGCTTTTCGGTCAGGCATGTTTCCAGCCGGGAACGGCCAAGAACACTTACGGCACCGGCTGTTTCGCCCTGCTCAATACCGGAGCCAAACCGGTGGCCTCGCAAAAAGGGCTGCTCACTTCCGTGGCTTGGAGGATCGGCAAACAGGTGAACTACTGCCTGGAAGGCGCTGTCTTCATCGCCGGCGCCGTGGTGCAGTGGCTCCGCGATGGCCTGCGCATTATCGCCGGCTCCTCCGAGATTGAGCCTCTGGCCGCATCCGTGCCCGACTCCGCCGGCATCTACTTCGTGCCTGCCTTTGTGGGCCTGGGGGCGCCCCACTGGGACCCCTACGCGCGCGGCACCATTATCGGAATCACTCGTGATACGAGCCAGGCCCACATCGCCCGCGCCGCCCTGGAGGCCATCGCCTACCAGACCTGCGATGTGTTGCGCCTGATGCAGCAGGAGGCGGGCCTGCGCCTGCCTCACCTGAAGGTGGACGGCGGCGCTGCCTGCAATGCCCTGTTAATGCAATTCCAGGCTGACCTCCTGGGCGTGCCCGTGCGCCGCCCCGCCGTGCTGGAAACCACCGCTCTGGGCGCCGCCTATCTCGCCGGACTGGCGGCCGGTTACTGGAGCAATCGAGAGGAACTTGCTGCCCACTGGTCCCTGGAACGCGAATTCTCTCCCTCCATGCCTGCCTCCACCCGCGAACAGCTTCTGCGCCGCTGGGAGCAGGCTGTCTCCCGCTCGCGAACCTGGGCACAAGAGTAGTCTCCGCTCCCCGGCGCGGCTGGCCATTCCGCTTTATTGGCTGCCGCAAGTCCCGTCTGGCGGGCCGTGCGCCGCACGCTCGTTCCCGGGCCATGACTTGGAATCGGCTCGGAAATTCTGGTAGCATGCTTCCACTGTCACCGTTGGTGACACCCTGTTCCCCACTCACGCGGTTGGAAGCTAGGCAGCGCTATAGGACCGATTATGCGTACTGGTGTGAAACTTGCACACCCTGAGTGGGCGAGAAAAATTCAGGACCTGCGCCACAAGCTGGGGCTGAGCCAGACCGCTTTCGCCGACTTGCTGCGGGTTTCGGCCATGGCCGTATCGCGCTGGGAACGCGGCATCAATAAACCTCCCGGCGAAGCCTATATCGCCCTGGGCAAATTGGCCGGTTCTCCCGACTGCTGGTACTTCTGGGAGAAAACGGGATTGAAGAGGTCGGACCTGGAAAGAGCTTTGAAGCGCAATAATCCCTAGAGTGCCTTAGGATAATTTCCAGGCTCTTCCCTGCCCTCGTTCCTGCTTTGCTTTAGGCCTGCTCAGGCCGCGGCCTCATTTAAAGTATCCGGCCTGGCCCGACCCCGGAAGCGCACCACCGTCACGCTGCCGTCCGCCGCTTCGATCCGCAACCCGGCTTGCCCGCCGCCACTCGTTTCCTGAAACAACAAACGAATGGGATCGCTCACAAAATGCGTAAGGTGATCGTCCGGTTGCTGGCCGAGGGCGATACTAATGCGGTCATGTCCCTCAGAGTGTTCCGGGGTAACGCCTTCCAATTTCAGATTCTCAGCTTCCACTCCGCCTCTGCCCTGGCCCTGGGGAACTTCCAGGGTCACCAGCCAGCCTTCGTGCTGGCGGCTGAAGCTGTCTAGAAACGACAACCACTCGCCCCTGGGAATTTCCTGGCCTGCCTCTGGGGTGGAATCCTGTTTCTGCTCATCAGTCATTTCCGCTCCTTTTCAGTTCCTGATGTGAAATCGCTGCCCTGGCCGAAATCTCACGCCGTTCGCAGGGGCCGCTGCTCCGCCGCCGAGCGTTCCAGCAACTTCCGCACTTCTTCGTCACTCACCTGGGGGAACTCGCGGTACCACTGCCCGACTGCCTGAAACGGCTGGGGAGTGGCCAGGCAGATGACGTGGTCCACCTCGCTCTCGGAGCGCAACTCCACGCAGGTGGAGGCTGCGGCCACGGGCACTCCCACCACGATGGAACCCGGATCCCGGTCGCGCACGGCAGCCACCGCCGCGCGCATAGTCGAGCCGGTGGCCAATCCGTCATCTACCAGGATCACGGCATGGTGGCGCAGCGGCAAGGGCGGGCGGTTGCCGCGGTACTCGCGCTCTCGCCGCTCCATCTCCTGCTGTTCCCGCGCCGCTGCTGCGCGAATCGCCTCATTGGGAATGTTCAACCCGTGGACAACATCCGGATTGAGCACGATGACTCCTCCCGTTGCCACCGCTCCCATGGCCAGCTCCGGCTGCCCCGGAGTGCCCAGTTTGCGCACCACAAAGACATCCAGCGGCGCATTCAGCGCCTGCGCCACTTCATAACCCACCACCACCCCGCCACGGGGAAGGGCGAGCACAACTACGTCACCTCGCCCGGCAAATCCCATCAACTTGGCGGCCAGCGCCCGCCCTGCTTCCGCTCGGTCTTGAAACACCATTCCTCCCAGGCCGGCTGCTCCGGCAAATTTCGGCATCGAGGCACAGTAGCGCCTGACAGATGGGATGTGCCCAGCACGAAGAAAGGTTTCTAAAATCAATTGCCAGGTTTCCTGTGGCTAAAAACCTGACGCTCAGGTTCGGGTGCAGGGACGGCGGAAGCATTCGCCCCAACCTAACTGGCTGCCATCAGACTGAGCATTCCCTGCCGCTCGCGCGGGCCGTCGAATTCCATCAGCACCACCCGTTGCCAGGTGCCCAGAATCAGGCTCCCACGCTCCACCGGAAGCGTCACCGAGGTGCCGATCAGGGCGGAGAGAATGTGGTCGGGAACGTGGGCCGGATTGTGCGGGTGGCGGTAGCGCAGCTTGGGAATCATGGCTTCAAACGCATCCAGCATGTCCAGGTCGGTGCCGGGATCGAGGTCGGCGGTGGTCACGGCCGCGGTGGTGTGCAGGATAGACAAGTGGCAGATACCGCTCTGCTCGCCATATGCCTTTTTCAGCACCCGGTTCACGTCTTCCGTGATGTCCACCACTTCCCGCTTGCGGTGCGTTTTAACCAGCAGCTTGTGCATGGACGTCACCTTCTCACCTTCTAACTAGGATGCAACCGAGTAGCCAGATGCGAAATGAGACGTCACGAGTTACGTCTCTACCGGTCCACGACGCCATGCGCAATGCGTGGGCGCTTCGGTAGAGACGTTGCTTGCAACGTCTCCTGTTGTGGCGCGGGCGCCCTCGCCCGCAATGACTAGGCGGGTATTCCGCAATCAGTAACGCAAAGCCGTGCCAATTCCGCGCTTCCGCGCTTGGTCCACCACCCGCCGCGCGACCACCACGTCGTAAATGCCCAGACCCAGAATGATGCTCAGGAGTCGTTCTTCATCCCGTTGGCGTCCGGGGCGCAGGCCGGCAATCACGCGTCCCAGATCCTCCGCTTCCGGCCAGGCGCGGAAGGCGCCCTTCTCCCGAGCCGTGGCCATGGTCGGCAGGTCGTCGGTGAAACGGCGGTCGAAATGCGCCACCGCGCCGGCGGTCCAACTGGCGTCCAGGTCCACCACCGACGCGAACACTCCTGGCGGCAGCCATTCCGGCAGGATAGGCGGCTCGCCATTCACGCGCGGCCAGGTGCTGGCGGTCACTACTACTTCCGCCTCGCGTACCGCACCTTCCGGCGAGGCGACCGCCTGCACCTCGAGACCGTGCTCTTTACTCACGTCCCGCCGCAGGCTCTCCACCGCTTCGGCCCGCGGAGTGTACACCAGCACGCGCCGCAGTTGCGGCAGAACCTGCTTCAGCGCGGCCAGGTGGGAACGCGCCTGCACTCCCGCGCCCAGCAGGCCAACCGTTTTGGAATCGGGACGCGCCAGGGCTCGGGCAGCCACCGCCGTCGCCGCGCCCGTGCGCGCCGCCGTGATCCAGGCAGCGTCCAGAATGGCTTCCGGCAGTCCGGTTTCGGGATCGTTCAGGACGATGAGCCCGTTCACCGCCGGCAGCCCTCGAGGCTTGTTGCCGGGAAACGCCGCAACCCATTTCATGCCGCCGGCCCGCGCCGCCTCCACCCATGCCGGCATCGCCTGCAGCAAGCTGCCGGGATAGGGATGAATGGTTGGCTTGGGCGGCAGCAGCACCCGCCCGTGCGCCTTCTCCGTAAGCGCCAGCGCTACGGCTTCAATCACTTCCGGCAGGGGCGGCGCGGCAGAGGCCACCTCTTTGCTCGTCAGGTAGAGCAGGTCAGGCACTTGGGCGCAACCAGCAATGCAGGTCTATTACAAGACTGGAGTAAATTCACTACGAAATTGGATTTTTGCACCAACAATGGTGCAACCTACCCCGGGCAAACCTATTTTCCTGCGCCCGCGCTCGTCTGCTGCCCAAACTTCTGGGCGAAGAAGTCGCCGCGGTTCCAGGCCGGAACCTGCGCCTGCTGGGCCACGTCGTACCCGATCAGGAAATTCAGCCGCACCCCCTGGGCCGCGGAATCGTAATAGAACGGCTGGTTCATGTTGTCTTTGGGCGTGTGGTAGAGGGTGGTCATCCAGGTCTTGACGATCTTCTCGCCGTCCAGCTTGGGGTCGGAACTCTTCAGTCCGTCGCTCACGTTCACCGCGGGAATGCCCTGGCGTACGAAAGAGTACTGGTCGCTGCGGATAAAGAACACCTCTTCCGGCATGGGATCGGGACTGATCTGGTAACCCATGATGCTGGCCGCCTGCCGCACGTCCGCGCTCAGCGACGAATGCTCCATCCCCAAGGGGACGATGTCCTTCAGCGGATAGAGCAGGCCGGGCGCGCCATCAATATTCACGTTGGCCACAATGTCCTGGCGCGGGACGGTGGGATTGTTGGCAAAATAATCGGAACCGAGCAGGCCCTTCTCTTCTCCGGTAACAAAAGCAAAGAGCACGGAGCGGCGCGGCGGATGCGGCAGACTGGTAAAGGCGCGCGCCACCTCCAGCAGAGCCGCCGTTCCGGAGGCATTGTCATAGGCGCCGTGGCATATGTCATCCCCATCCACCGGATGGCAGATGCCGAGATGGTCCACGTGCGCGGTGTAAACCACGTACTGGTTGCGCAGCTGAGGATCAGAACCGCGCAGCACTCCCAGTATGTTGGTGCTCTCCACCGTGGAGTGCTGGCTCACGGTGTGAATTTTGGCTGTGACCGCCAGGGGAAATCCCTGCGGCTGGCTGGCCTTGGCGGCGGCAAACACCTGCTCGAGAGTCTTGGGAGCCCCGGCAAACAGCGCTTCTGCCCCGCTCTTACTGAGCAGGCCGCCGCTGCGCAACTGGGGAAACACGTCGTGCGGATTGCCTTTGTCATCCAGCCAGCGCAGCGAGCCGGAGTGAATCTGGGGCACAATCCACGCCCAGGGATAACGTTTCATCTCCTCCGGCGACATCATGGCCAGCATGCCCACGGCGCCATGAGCCACCGCGTTGGCGGCTTTGACCAGCCCATCGGCG
>DASVBI010000190.1:0-3529 GCA_036375915.1 Terriglobales bacterium
GCTCCCACCATTTCTACCCTGACGCAGGCAAATGTGGGAGAGTACCCGCCAATGCGCAAACCCGAGCACTCTTGCTACTCTCCCCGGCTGAGCTGCTCCATCATCTCCGCCGCCTGCCGTAATTGCTCCACCTGCTCTGCCGGCAGCTGCCGCAGTGTCTCCGCCAGGCTTTCCACCCGCCGCTTGCGGGCGGCCCACAGCAGTTCGGTCCCCTTGGCCGTCGCTTCCAGCCGCAGCCGCCGCCGGTCTTCTTTCGTCACCTGCCGCCGCACCAGCCCCGCGCGCATCAAGCCCGCCACAATGCGGCTCATGGTCGGCGGACGCACCTGCTCCGCCGCCGCCAGTTCTCCCAGCGAGCGCGGCCCGGCAAACACCAGCACCGAAAGCGCCGAAAGCTGCGCCGGCCCCACCCCGCTCTCCGTATCCCGCGTTCTCACTCTGCGGAGCAGGTGGATGGCTGCAGAGTGCAGCCGGTCAGCCACAGCCAGTGCGTCCGCCTCCGGAATATCCTTGCCTTTCTCTGGCTCCATCAATATAGTTAGCTATGCTAACTAATTTCCCGGGGCGCCGCAAGCCCCGATAACCGGAGCGCATCATGACCGCCGCCGCTTTCGGGCTCTCGCAGATTGGGCAAATTGCCATCAACGTGCACGACACCGGCCGCGCGGTCGCCTTCTACCGCGATCAACTGGGCATGAAGCTGCTGTTCACCGCCGGCCAGCTCGCCTTCTTCGACGCCGGCGGCATCCGCCTGATGCTCACCCCGCCGGAGAAGCCGGAGTTCGACCACCCGGCTTCCATCCTGTATTTCAAGGTGCCGGACATCAAGCAGGCGCACGCCACGCTCTCCCAGCGCGGCGTGAAGTTTGAGGACACACCTCACCTGATCGCCCGCATGCCCGACCACGAGCTATGGATGACGTTCTTCCGCGACTCGGAGAACAATCTGCTGGCACTGATGAGCGAAGCTCGGTCATGATAAAACGCTCGCCACTGTCATCCTGAGCGAGGACGCGCCAGACAGATGCGCATCCGAGTCGAAGGACCTTGCGTTCTCTTTCTGGCAGGCAAAGCACAAGGTCCCTCGGCTCGCCCTCACCCTTCGACTTCGCTCAGGGCAGGCCCCTCGTTGCGCTCGGCTCGGACTCGCTCGGGATGACAGCAGGTGAGCCGCACCGCCGCTGCCCTTCGCGCAATCTAATCCTGTAGCGTAAAATCATTAGTTTTGCGGCACGACGAAATCCTTACTAGTACGGAGCACTCCTTTGCCTGAGAAGACCTACGATGTTGCCATTATCGGCAGCGGCCCTGCCGGCTACACCGCCGCCATCCGCGCCGGCCAATGGGGCCTGAGCGCCGCCCTCATCGAAAAAGACGCGCGCCTGGGGGGCACCTGCCTGCAGGTGGGGTGCATCCCCACCAAGGCGTTGCTGTTCAACGCCGAAGTTTACGACCACATTAAGTCGGCCGGCGAACTCGGCCTGGAACTAGCCGGCGCTACCAAGGTCAACTGGCCGGTCATCCAGCAGCGCAAGGACAAAATCGTCACCAAGCACACCAAGGGCCTGGAATTCCTCATGCGCAAGAACAAGGTGGAGGTCATCGCGGGCTACGGCCGCCTCACCGGCCCGGCGCAAAACGGCGTGCTCAGCGTGGAAGTGTCCGGTCAGGGCGGCGACAATAAGACCATAAAAGCCAAGAACGTGATTGTGGCCACCGGCTCCTCGGCGCGCATGCTGCCCGGCCTTGAGCCCGACTCGCGCGTGCTCACCAACATTGAAATCCTCGCCATAAAAGACATTCCCAAGTCGCTCATCATCGTGGGCGCGGGCGCGGTGGGCGTGGAGTTCGCCTCCATCTACCGCTCCTTTGACGCTGAAGTCACCATCCTGGAAATGCTGCCCCGCATGGTGCCGGTGGAGGATGAGGACGTCTCCAAGGAACTGGCCCGCGCCTACCGCAAGCGCGGCATCAACTTCCATACCAGCGCCAAAGTGGAGAAGGTGGAGAAGACCAAGAGCGGCGTGGCCGTCACCTTCACCGCCGATGGCAAGCAGCAGAAGCTGGAAGCGGAGAAGATCCTGATCGCCGTCGGCCGCAAGCCCAACACCGAAAACGTTGGCCTGGAGAAGGTGCCCCGCGTGCAGGTGGAGCGCGGCTTCGTCAAGGTGAACCAGTGGATGCAGACCGGCGAGCCCGGCATTTACGCCGTGGGCGATATCGTTGCCGGCCTGCCCCAGCTGGCGCACTCCGGCATGATGGAGGGCATCGTGGCCGTGGCCACCATCGCCGGCAAGCCGGCCAAACCGGTGGACCCGCTGAAGATTCCCAACTGCACTTATTGCGAGCCGCAGATCGGCAGTGTCGGCCTGAGCGAGGCCAAGGCCAAGGAGCGCGGCATCGAGGTGAAGATCGGCAAGTTCCCCTTCACCGCCAACTCCAAGGCCAGCATCGTGGGCAAGCACGATGGCTTCATCAAGGTGGTGGCCGACGCCAAGTATGAGCAGATTCTGGGCGTGCACATCATCGGCCCCTCGGCCACCGACCTGATCGCCGAATCGGTCGCGGCCATGGAACTGGAGGCTACCGCCAAGGACCTGATGTGGACCATTCACCCGCATCCGACGCTGTCGGAGGCCATGGGCGACGCCGCCAGCAGCGTGGAGAATCTGTCCATCAATATTTAAGCGAGCGGCGGCGGGGGAGCGCGTAAATGGTGTGTTTTTGAATGTCATCCTGAGCGGAGCAAGCCGATCCCGCCCTCACTTCGCCTCGCTCCGTTCGTCCTCGCTCGGGATGACATAGCAATGGGTGGAAGAGATTAGAATTAGTTTTGAATCCGCGCTTCTCCGCGGCAATGAATTTGATCTCCGTCGTCCAACTCGGCACCGTTGACTACGCCACCGGCCTGCGCCTGCAGCAATCGCTGGTGGAGATGCGCAAAGCCGGCGAGGTGGGCGATGTCCTGCTGCTGCTGGAGCATTCCCCGGTCATCACCCTGGGCCGCAACGCCCGCCGCGAAAACCTGCTGGCCTCGTCCGAGCTGCTGGCTGATAAAGGGGTGGAGTTGTTCGAATGCGACCGCGGCGGCGATATCACTTTCCATGGCCCGGGGCAGTTGGTGGGCTATCCTATCTTCGACCTGCGCGGCTTTCAGCCCCGCATCGGCGCGGTGGAGTTCGTGCGCCGTTTGGAAGAAGTGCTCATCCGCAGCTGCGCCGAGTTCGGCGTTGCCTGCGAGCGCGTCAAAGGCCTGACCGGCGTCTGGACCACCCCTCGCAGGGTCATCTTGAGCGAGGACGCGGCCCACCGGTCCGCGTCCGAGTCGAAGGGCCTTGCGTCTGCTGCGGACAAAAACCAGGCCAAAATCGCCGCCATTGGCGTGCACATTTCCCGCGGAGTCACTTCGCACGGCTTTGCCCTGAACGTGAACACCGACTTGGATTACTTCCAGCTTATTGTGCCCTGCGGCATCGCCAGCAGGCCGGTGACCTCGCTGGCCAGGGAAACCGGAACAGACACAAACCTG
>DASVBI010000150.1:0-3369 GCA_036375915.1 Terriglobales bacterium
GTCAACCGCCTGCAAACCGCTCAGGACCTTCGCCGCCTGGCGCAAGATGCCCTGCTGATGCGCTGCGACATCCATCCCCAAGGGCACGAGCTCAGACCCGGGGTCTGGGTTGCAGAACGCGCCCGCATCCACCGCACCGCCCGCGTGCTGGCTCCGGCTTTTGTCGGAGCGCACGCCAAGTTGCACGCCGCTTCCGTGGTCACACGCTGCAGCACGGTCGAGCACCATGCTGAGGTGGACTGCGGCACTGTGCTGGAGGATACAACTGTTCTGCCATACACCTACGTGGGAACGGGTTTGGATGCGGCTCACGCCGTGGCCGGATTCGGCAGAGTTGTCCAACTGCGGCGCGGGACGGAAGTGGAGATTTCTGATTCCCGTTTGCTGGGAACCGTGACCGCCTCTGCCACCTGGCGAGCAGTCAAAAGCGCCGCTTCACTGGCTGCCTATCTGCCGGTCCAGGCGGTTCGCGGTTTGTTGCGCGGAGGCCGTCGCACCCAATCCGCAAGCAGGGCTCAAACCGACGCTGGAATCCCCGCCCCACGTCATTCTCCCGCAACCTTGGAGCCCACGCCGGAGCCGCTTTCAGCATCCAATCCAACACCGCAATTTGGCGGCGATTTTGCTGTCGTGAGGAGATATGGGAACGAGTAGACCAGTCATCGTGAAGCGCATGCCCGATCGTATCAACCTGCAACAGGCCAGGGAGTTCTCCCGCGAAGTGCAGCCCTTGCTGCGCTCCGACCGCCCCCAGTTGGTGTTCGACTTCTCCACCGTCCGCCGCATGGATGCTGCCGGCGTGGACATGCTGCTGGAATGCATGGCAGAGGTGATGAAGTATGACGGCGACCTGAAGCTGGCGGCCTTGTCGCCGCAAGCGGCGGTTGTGCTCGAACTCACCCGCGCTGACCGGTTATTTGAGGTTTACGAGACCGTATCCGATGCCGTACGCAGCTTCAGCGGCTTCCTCCCCAACGCCATGAAGAAATATGCCGAATGGGGCGATGTGGCCGCCGTGCCCGAACCTGGCGACGATACCCCCTCCGATATCGCGGCTTAAACGGCTGGAGACAATTATGAAATGGAAACGCAACAGCAGCCCGCGCATCCTGAGTCTCACGCTGGCACTGTGCCTGTGCGGAGCACCGGAAATGCTGGGCGCGCAGACGCAAAATACGTCCTCGCCGCCGGCTTCTCCAGCTACCGCCCAGAATCCGCCAGACTTGCCTGATGCCCCGGATACCACGCCGGCAACCCAGCCGAACAACAACCCGCCACAAAATCAGAATTCCCAGAAACCGCCTTCACAGCCGGCCCAGGCGCCGGCCGGAACCGGAGCCGCGGAAGCCGGCCCTACCGCCGGCGGAGCCGGTTCCAGGCCCTCGGGCATGGCGATCGCTCCCGCCAAGCAGCACCAGGTGCGCTCGTTTCTCATCAAGCTGGGAGCCGTTGCCGGAGGGGCTATTGCCATCGGCACGGTGTACGCTCTCTCCCGCAGCAGCCCCAGCCGGCCACCGGGCGCCAAATAGATGCTCTCCCCGGCTGCTATGACCGCTCCCGCCGTGCCGGCGCCGTTGCTGGTCAGCTTTTCCGGCATTGACGGCGCCGGCAAGAGCACTCACATTGGCCACCTGCGCGACTTTTTGGCCGCAGCCGGCTGTCCGGTCGCGCAACTGGCATTTTGGGATGATGTGGTCGTCTTCTCCCGCTTCCGCGAAGGAGTTACGCTTAAAGTCTTCAAAAGTGAAAAAGGTGTAGGCGCTCCCGGAAAACCGGTGCGCCGGCGAGACAAGAACGTGCGCTCCTGGTACCTGAGCCTGGCGCGTGGCGCGCTTTACCTGCTGGACGCCCTGCACCTGCGCCGGGTGGTTGCCCGGGCCCGCCGGTCGGGCGCGGCCGTCGTCATCTTCGACCGTTATATCTACGACGAATTAGCCAATCTTCCGCTGCAAAACCGCATGGCGAGGGCCTTCCTGCGCTGCCTCGGCGCCCTGGCCCCGCGGCCCGATTTGGCTTACGTGATTGATGCTGATCCCGAGGAAGCCTGCGCGCGCAAGCCCGAGTATCCCCTCGAGTTCTCCCGCCGCTGCCGCGACACTTATCTCCGCCTGGCGCAGATGATGGGCATGGTGGTCGTGCCCCCGCTTCCCCTGGTTCAAGCCCAGCGTGAGATGTTGACCCGCTTCCAGGAGGTGGCGGCAACGCGCACTCCAGTCTCGACGGCCAGGCAGACCGACGGCACGGGCGTGGGCCTTACGGTCTGATCGCACCAGGCTTGTGCCGGCATACGCATATCAGAATTGAGCTACTCTGGTTCCAAAAAACTGAATAAGAGAGTTATGCTATTTTCCGCAGCAGCTCCAGCCAACATCCTCTCGCTCCATCCCATCCTAAGTATCGGAACCAGTGAACGAGTCAAGGGTCTTGTCTATGGAGCAGTTGGAAAAATTGGGCCTGGTCATTCCCACCCTGAACGAAGCCGGCAATATAGCTGCGGCGCTGCAACGAGTGCGGGCCAGCCTGGATCCCCTGGGCGCACCCTACGACATCACGGTAGTGGATGATGACAGCCGTGACGGCACGGCTCAGGTGGTGCAGGAGATCACGGCGCAAGACCCGCGAGTAAAACTCCTGGTGCGCCGGGGAGAACGTGGCTTGGCCGGAGCCGTGATTTACGGCTGGCAGCATACCGACGCCGAGCTGCTGGCTGTAATGGACGCCGACCTGCAGCATCCCCCTGAGCTCTTGCCCGATCTGCTCAAAGCCATGCAGCAGGGCTATGACATTGCCGTGGCCAGCCGCTACGTGGCTGAGGACGCGGTGAAGGGCTGGAATCCCGCTCGCCGCCTGGTTTCCATACTGGGTACCTGGGTGACCCTCCCCTTGCAGAAGCGCAACATCCGCATCAAGGATCCGCTCTCCGGGTTTTTTGTGGTGCGGCGCCGCTGTATAGCCGGGATTCCTCTGCACTCACAGGGTTTCAAGATTCTGCTGGAAATCCTGGTCCGAGGACGAATCCGCTCAGCCGCCGAAGTTCCCTTTCTGTTCGGCCTGCGCTACGCCGGTAAAAGCAAGGCCAGCCTGAAAGTGGCGCTCGACTATTTTTCCCTGCTGGGGCGCTTGTCCCTGGATTCCCTTTTTAAATTAGGCTCCTGATGAAAATTGTCCTGGTCACAACTTTTCCGCCCAGCCGCCGGGGGCTCGCCGAATACGGATTCCACATCGCGCACGAGCTGCAGCAGAACCCGCTGCTCAGCCTCACCATTCTGGCCGACGAACTGGAGACGCCGGAGCCCGAACTGGAGGACTACAGCGTGCTTCGCTGCTGGCGTTTCAACGCCCTCTCCAATGGCCGGCGGGTTCTCTCCC
>DASVBI010000070.1:0-8304 GCA_036375915.1 Terriglobales bacterium
TATTCCTCTGCGTGCTCCGCGTACTCGCTGGTTGTGGTTTGGACTAGAAGCTGGGCACGGATTCCAGCAGGCGCACTTCCCAGTGGTCGGCGGCCGGCGTCATCAACCCGATGTAGCGCAAGGTAACGCGCTCGCTGTGCACCAGGTTGTTGCCGTCCAGCACCTGGATTTCCAGATCGGCGGTGTCGTGCAGTTCGATGGCGCCGCCGTCGGGAGAATAGAAGTAGGCGGCCAGCTTGTGGCCGTGGTCAATGTAGCGGGTGCGCAAACCCGTCTTCTCCTGCGCGGCGATGCCGGCTGTCAGTTTCTGCTGTGCGAATCCGGTGAAGTAGCGGCTCAGCAGGTCGGGGCGATTCTGCGCGTAGGCGATGGCCAGGGTCTGCCAGGCGCGGCCCCAGTCGCGCGGAATGTTGCGCCCGGTGACTTCTTCCATCTGCCGCGGCCCAATATGCGAGGTGTCGAATTGCACCCGGGGGCCATCAGCGCCTAAGCACGCGGCGCTGAAGATAAACAGCAGGGCAAGCACCGATGCATGCCTCATTGCTGGCCTCCCACCTTCACTTCGTTCCCCATCACTACGCCGGAGGCAACGGAGATGGTAACCGGGCCCGGATTCTTGAGCTCAACTTGCGCGATATCTTTCTTGACCGGCACATCCACGGTGCTGAGGCCTGCGGGACCGTTGGCGGTGAAGGTCACGACCGTGCCGTCGGAGACCGGGTTGCCGCTGCAATCACGTACCGGTGCGGTCTGCACCAGGATTCCTCTGGGGTTCCGTTCCGCCCTGATCTGCAGGTGGCAGGGATCGGAGGCCACCTGCTGGATGACGCGGGTCTCTTCAATTCCGTCGAGCGCGGCGACGAATCGCGCATTGCCGGCCTTGCTGCCTGAGTTCATCAGAATCCAGGCCGCGCCGTCGCGGGTGCGCACCTTTTGGGCCGCCGCGGGAACATCCTTGGTGGCAAGGCGAAACTCCACGTCCTCAGACCGGCGCACCAGGTTGTGCCAGTTATCGAACACAAAGGCCACGCCGATAACACCCCCGCGCTGTCCTACGGGAATCCGGGATGGGTGGGCGAGAAAGCTGAGACTGGCGGGCTTGGCAGCCACCACGTAGAAACTGCCGCTCTGGCTGGCGCCGCCGCTGCGCAGGATGGCCAGGTAGCGGCCGGCGGCGCGCACCTCCTGCGGCCGAACCCGAATTTCCTGGCCGAGCTGCACTTCGCGCTTGGCGGTGTAGCTCGGACCTATCAGGTAGAAAGTCGCGCTGCCGCTGCCCGAGGTCGCAATGGCAAAGCCCGAGCCCGCGCTGACGGTGGCAGGCAGTGGCAGCTCCTGGGCGGCAAGCGCGAGGGCCGCCGTCAGGCAGACCGTCAGGCAAGCCGCCGGCAGAAATCTTGGCATAATAATCATCCCCGTGGTTATGACTGCTGACGCATGTAGTGGTTCACGGTCACGCGGTAGCTCTGCACCTTGCCCACCGTGGTATCAGGCATGTCCACCGCGAAGGGTTCAGGCGTCTGCGGCAAAAGGGCCCGGTCCACGTAACCGTCGGAAACCCATATGACCTTGCCATTGCTGTCGTAGTAGGTGGCCAGCACCTGGGCGATGTTGACGATGCGGCCGCTCTCGTTCAGCAGGTTCCCGCTCAGTACCTTGCGGCCAAGCACGCTGGTCTGCTCGTGCTGGTCCAGCACGGCGATGACGGGATCGGCAGAGGCCGGCACCAGCATGGCCTTGGCGTCCATGCGCACGCTCTTCACCTGGCTCAAGTTGTAGCCCGGAAAATCAATGCGATAGGGCGTCACCTGCTTGGGCAGCAAGGTGTGCTGGATCTTGTCGAAACTGCTTTCCTCATCCAGGTTCTGGTCGTTCTTGCCGATCAGAATGGCGTTAATGTCCACGAATGCAGGCACGGTGTCTTCATTCACCACTTCGCCCACGATGACCAGCGTGCTGCCGTGCTGCACCGCATTCATGGAAACAATGCGGACCCGGGGTGAATCCACGTTCTGGGTTCCCCAATCGTCCTCAGGCCCGCGGGAAATCACGTCCCAGCGCAGATAATTGACGGGCACGACCTGGGGCGGCACGGTAGGCTGCCTTTCCAGCGGCCATTCCACCTTCCAGTTGCCGCCCTGCTGCACCACTTTTAGCTGCTTCACGTCGTAAATGGGCCCGACGGCAGTGGACCAGTGCATGTCGGCGCGCACCAGAGCCTGGTCGCCGTTTTCATTCAGCACGCGGGTGCGCGAGCCCTCCAGGCTGGAGAGGGTGCGCAGGCTGCCGTAATTCCCGCTGACGTCGCGGACGAACGCTTCCTTAGCAACGACGTTGCTATTGGCCAGCAGCGAGTAGGCGCGGTTCCAGTCGCGCGCCTGCACATCGCCCAACAGGGAGCGCACGGCGGCCTCGGGAGTGTTGGTCGAGGCGCCCACTCCGGGCAAGGCCTCGCCGGAAACGATGCCCGGCGTGGTCGCCTGATGGACGGGGAAGGCAAAGCCCAATATCAGGAGGGCGATAGTTGCGAGTACCAGCAGGACCGCCAGTTTCATTTACTTGGCCTCCCGGTAAGCCGGCTGCACCGCCGCCGGAAATTCCACCGTCTCCGCCGCCCGGCGGCGTTCCGGAAGAGCCAGCACAAATAAGATGGCCAGGATGCTGGTGGCCATGGGTAAAGTGCCCCACATCAGGCCCTGCCAGGGCGGGGGAACGGCATCGGAAGGGATCTCATGCGCGGGCGGAACACTGTCTTTGGACCAGGCGGTAATCAGGCCGCTGTCCATAGTTTCAATCTTGCGCCAGCCGGCAAATTCCAGCAGCGGGTCGTAGTAGGGGTCGTGCACAAAAATGAACCTCAGGCCGTAGCGGTTGGCGTGCTGGAGCATGGCCCGCAGCGAACTCATGCCCGCGGTGCCGTAGTACTTAGCACTGCTCAACTGGCCTACGCCGTAATGGGTGAACTCGGGCAGAAGGCGGGCAGAGTTATATTCGCCGTCCACGCTGGAGGCAATGGTGTAGGTGCCCACCTTTGACAGTTCGTTGCCGAATCCCAGCGTCATGTATCGGTAGTTGTAGTGGCCATCATGGTTGAGGAAATCAACCACCGGTTGCACGCTGAAACCGGTGACCGGCTTATACGGGTTCGCGGTCAGCCAGCCCAACGCCAGGGCCATGCTGGCCACGGCGCCGGCGCCCACCATGATGGCTCCCTTCCGGCGGAAGCGGTCAATCATCTCAGCGGCCAGCAGACCGAGGAAAGGGCAGGCCAGCAGCGTGGCCCAGAAGGTGAAGCGCTCAAAGGTCAAAATGTCAAAAGCGCGGCCCAGAAGCCACTTGGGAAAAGGCGTGGTTCCGCCCAGTCCGAAAATGAAGGTGACCCAGAATCCAACCAGGAGCGGATGCAGGCGGCGGCGCTGCGAACCGCGAATGAAAATGTAAGGAAAGGCGAGCAGCATGGCGCCGTAGGGCACGATGAAATAGTTGAAGCCGTTAATCCCGTTGAGCAGCAGGTTGGAACGGCTGGCGTGGGGAATGGGAATCTGCTTGATAGGGTGCTGGAGGATAGCCAGCCAGTAAGGCAGCAGCACTACTCCCGTTCCCAGTGCGGTAAGAAGGGTGAAAAATACCGCCCGGCCGATCACGGCGCCGGATGAGGTTTCCGGCTCTTGGTCGCGGTCAAGGATGGCCAGCCACACTACCGGGATGGCAAACAGCAGGGCGCCAAAAATCAAGGTGACGTGGTGCACGGCAGCGCCGGCCAGGGCGACCATCCAGCCCTTCAGCAACGCTTTCCCCCCGCCACGACGGCACCATTGATAAAAGTAGGGCAAAGCGTTGAACATCAAAGCCGCGGATACGGTAGTTGAGAGCTGCCCGGCTTCATACAACAGAAAGGACAACGCCCCCAGAAAGATGCAGGCGATGGCGGAATAGCCGGCGGCGCGTTCATCCACAAACAGTTTGGCAAAGCGATAGATGCCCACCACCAGCAGAAGCACGCCCAGCAGCTGAACCACGGCATACGCCATGTTGAGGCCGATGACGTGGGAAATCAGGGCCATCCACTGGTGTTCCAAAGGCGGATAGGTGGTCTGAGAAAAACCTGCAAACCACTTCTGGTTCCACGGGTTCCACCAGTGCTGGGCATAATGCGAGGCAAAGAAAATATGGAAATTGGTATCAAATGAATTGGCCTGCACCTGCATGAACAGCAGCGGACCGTGGATAGCCAGGGCCAGCAACACGATGGCGTACAGGGGAACGGCCCGGCGCTGGTTCTGCACCTGCGCGCGCGGCGCTTCCGTAGTGAGTCCGAGAGTGGTAGCCAAGACAGCCTCCGAAACCTGAGCAGCAGTTAGGATTCCGAAACCTGGGTATTGGGTTGACCGGAGCTGCGCCTGCTGGGCAGATAAAGATTCCTGGCCGCGTTGAGGGTGGGGCAAGTTGCCGGCTGGCAACCCCGCCAGGCAACGTATATTCCAAACATGTGAACGGTTGTGCCGCAATTGAGAACTGCTGCCGAAGATAACTTCTGGGACCCCCTTTTTTACTGAGAATCGCATCAGAGCAGTTGGAAACCTGCTTGCCTGCCGCTTCGGGGGACGAATCTCTGACGATCCTGGTGAATGTGTGAGGATTCAGCTTGCCATCGTTGCGTGTGCCTTGTTGTTTGCGGCCGCGACAACCCTTCCAGCACAGACCTTTGAAATCAATGGGCAATCGCAGCCCTCGCCCGCTGCCCCCCATAACAAGGGACAGAAGCAGGCACGCACCTCCCAGGGAATAGGCTGGGGAGCCAGTATTCAGGTGGCGCGCGTGGCGCGGGCAGCGCAGGATGCGATGCGCCGAGGGGACTACGCCCAGGCGGCTGATTTCGCGCAACGCGCGGCCAACGCAGCCCCACAAAATGCTGACTTGTGGTTCGCCTATGGCTATGCCGCGCGCATGGCCGGGCGTAACACCGCTTCCGTAGACGCCTACAACCACGGCCTGCAGTTGCGGCCAGCGTCCATCCAGGGCCTTTCCGGCCTGGCGCAAACCTACGTGCGCATGGGCAAAACGGCGGAAGCGCAGCAACTTCTGCAGCGGGTGATCGCGGCCAATCCGCGCGGCGCCAATGACCTGCTGCTGGCAGGTGAACTCTTCCTGGACTCCGGCGATGCCCAGAAGGCGTTGCCCATGCTGCAGCGTGGCGACGCTCTGCAGCCTAGCGCGCGCGGCGAATTGCTCCTGGCCAAGACTTATTTGCGCCTGAACCAGCCTGATAAAGCACAGCGCATGTTGCAGCGCGCTAAAAACCGCGCCCCCAATGACCCCGATGTGCTGCGCGCTGTGGCCGGTTTTTACCGCGACAATCACGACTACAGGAATGCCATTGCCACGCTGTTGCAGGTGCGGCAGCAAACGCCCAGCTATCTGGCCGAGCTCGCCTACACCTACCAGCTGGCCGGGCAGATTGATAACGCGGCGCGCACTTACGCCCAGGCGGCGAACGCCCAGCCTAAACAACTGAATCTGCAGATCTCTGCCGCGCAGGCCCTGGTGAACGACAACCATTTGCCCGAGGCAAAGCAATTCCTGGATCGCGCGGCCGGCATTGATCCTAATCACTATCGCATTTTTGCGTTGCGCGGCGACATTGCCCGCCTGCAGGGCCAGATTCCGCAGGCTGTCAGCCAATACCAGCAGGCGCTGCGCACCGTTCCGCAATCACCACAGGAAGGGGTTCTGTACCCCATCGAATTGCGCATGACCCTGGCGCAGCTTTACCGTGACGATAGCGACGAAGCCGCCGCCGCACAGCAGGCGCAACTTGCCGCCGGCCAGATCGGCCAAATCAACATTCAGGGGCCGCAGCGGCCTGAATTTTTGCGCCTGCGCGCTGCCATTGCGACCGACACCGGCAAGCTGCAGGCCGCCGACAAGGACATGAGCGAGGCGCTGTCCCTCGATCCCAGGAACAGCAACCTCAGCCTGCAGTACGCCAGCCTGTTGTGGAAGATGGGCCGCAAGCAGGAGTCGCGCCAAATGTACCTGCGCACCCTGCAGAGCGATCCCAGCAACCGCTACGCGCTCATTTCATTGGGCTACCTGCTGCGCGACCTGGGCGATCCCAAGGCGGCTCAGAATTACCTGCTGCGCGCGGCTAAGTACTATCCCAACTCCTACGAACCTTATCTCGGCCTGGGCGACCTTTTCACCTCACTCAGCCAGTACCCGCGGGCGCTCCAGGAGTACGAGAAGGCCTACAAGCTGAATGAGAAAAGCCCGCTCATCGTGGCCGGCGGGGCGAACGCCTCTCTGGAATCGCACCAGCTGCCCCTGGCGAAAACCTGGCTGAGCCGCGCCCAGGGCAGCATGAATCAGAACGCAGAGGTCATGCGCGAACACGAGCGCTACCTGACCTGGACGGGCAATTACGCCGAATCCGCCCAACTGGGCTGGCAAGTGATCCAGAAACTGCCGCGCGATCGTGAGGCTCCCGTGTACCTGGCCTACGACCTGCTTTATATGGGCCAGTACGACAACGCGCTCCGCCTGGCAGAGGCTTACCAGCCCATTCTGCCCAAAGAAAAAGACCTGTGGCTGATCGCCGGCTACGTGCATACCCATTCCGAGATGCTGACCGAAGCGGTGGACGACTTCACCCATGCGCTGGAGTTGGATCCCAACATGGCCACCGGGCTGGTGAACCGCGGCTTCGTGCTCAACGACACCCAGAACGCACACCAGGCGGCCGCCGATTTCGTCAAGGCCATCCGGCTGAAACCGGATTATGGAGAGGCCCACCTGGGACTGGCGTACGCCAACCTGCAGCTCCACCATCCCGCCGCGGCGGTAAAGGAAGCCAGGCTGGCGGAGCGCTATATCGGCGACTCCAAAGCCACGCATTTGGCCCTGGCGGGCGCTTACCGCCAGCAACTGTTGCTGCCTGACGCGGTGAAGCAATACCGGGCAGCGCTGCAGTTCGCGCCCGAAGATCTGCAGATCCACCTCTCCCTGGCGGAAACTCTCTACCACATGCGCCACTACCGGGAATCTATTGACGCGCTGAACCGGGCTCTGGCGCTTTCGCCCCAGGATCCTTTCATTTATGCCCAACTGGCGCACAATTACGCGCGTCTGCATGACCGGCCGCAAACATTCCGCTATATCGAGGCAGCGGAACGCTCGGGCGGAGACCAGACCGGTGTGCTGCTGGCTACCGGCGACGCGCTGCTGACGCTGGACGATCGCAATGCCGCCATGGAGCGCTTCGCGCGGGCGCTGACCGCCCCCGACGCGCAACGAGTGGAAGCACGACTGGCCATCGCCCGCGTTTTTGCCAGCGACGGACAGTACGATGATGCCCGCCAGCAGGTCAGCCTGGGCTTTGCCGAAGCCCGCATCGGCGAGGCCGAACCCATCACTTCCGATGACCTGGTGCAGGCGGCCAATGTTTTCCTGCAGTCGCACGATTATGATTTGGCCCGCCAGTACCTGCAGCGGGCCAAACTGGCCGGCGCTGACGCCACCGTGATTGCCATCGGCATGGCCAATGCCGACCTGGCCCAGGGGCGCAGCCAGAGCGCGCAGGCGGAACTGGCCAGCCTGGGCAATTCCACGGATTACGAGCACAATTTTGATTACATGATGGCGCAGGCCAACGTGTACCGCCAGCAGCAGAACCTGCCCGATGCCCTCATGGCCTTCGCCCAGGCAGACAGCCTGGCGCTGGACGATAGCAATGCCGAGCGCTCCGAACTCGATGTCGCCGGACAGGAAGGCAGGCCGCTCACTCCCAACGTGAACGTGCTGCCCCACGCCTCCTTCCAGCCCATTTTCGAAGACATCAACATCTACCAACTTGATGCGAAGCTGCTGGCCATACAAAATCCGGCGCTGCTGCCCACGCCGCGCCACTCCTTTGAGACCAAACTCGATGCCGGTTACAAGCTGCGCATCGGCGGGCTGCCGACCATAACCGGCTTCACCGAGGAGCGCAACGATCGCGGTACGCTCTCTTTCCCCAGCCAGCTGCTCATCCAGAACCGCAATACCTTCGATACCACCTTCAACACCGGGATTAACCCGGTGCTGCGCCTGGGCTCGAATACCATCGTGTTTAACCCGGGCGTGCAGTTTACGGTGCGCCGCGACACCGAGTCGCCGCTGGCGATGAACCAGAACCTGTTCCGCCAGTTCGTGTACATGTCAACTTCGTCCTTTTTCAACTGGATTTCGGTACAGGGCAGCGCCATGCGCGAAACCGGGCCATTCACGCAAGTTCCGCTGCATTCGCGGGAACTGAGAGGCACGCTG
>DASVBI010000100.1:0-13140 GCA_036375915.1 Terriglobales bacterium
AATTCCGTTCGCTGTGGATTGTGCGCATCGGCGCCGCCGCCAAGCTGAACGGGCTCAGCTACAGCCAGTTCATCAGCGGGCTGAAGAAGACCGGCGTAGAGCTGGACCGCAAAATTCTGGCGGAACTGGCGGTGGCTGATCCGGCGGGCTTTAAGAGCCTGGCCGAGCAGGCCAAGGCGGGATTGGCGGCGGGGAAAGCGTAGCGGAAACCAGCAGTCAGCACTCAGCATTCAGCACTCAGCCATTCCAGGTTTCGGAAGGGCGCGGCTTCAGCCGTGCCGGTCCGAAGCTTTTGTGAATTTGGGCTTCAGCCCCTGAAGGTTCGAGTTCGGCATGTACACGGTTTCCAAGCTCACGGATTACTCGGCGGCGGCGCTGGATAAGGCGGTTGCCGAACTCACCGCTGCGCTGGAGGAGGAGTGCGCCGCCGTCAGCAGCGAGGCGGAGTGGAAGGCGCTGCGCGACCGCTGGATGGCGCGCAAGAACGGCATTCTCAGCCAAATCAACGACCTTTGGCTGAAGGCGGCGCCGGGAGAGGCTAAGCGCGAAGCCGGGCGGCGGGTGAACGAACTGCGGGCGCACGTGGAAAACGATGTGGTGGCCGCTCAGGAGCGCATGGCCGGCCGCGCCGCTGGCGGCCGCGTCTCTGCAGAGCGCGCAGACATCACCCTCCCCGGCATTCGCCGCCCACTTGGCGCTCGCCATCCCGTTCTGCAGGCGATGCAGGACATCGTCTCGGTATTCAAGGCGATGGGCTACTCGGTGGAAGAAGGCCCAGAGGTGGAGAGCGATTACTACAACTTCGAGGCGCTGAACTTCCCCCCCAACCACCCGGCGCGCGACACCCAGGACACAATTTTCCTTGCCGGGCAGGAAAAGAAGCCGGCGCGGGACCGGCTGCTGCTGCGCACCCACACTTCGCCGGTGCAGATTCGCACCATGCAGAAGTATCCGCCGCCAGTGCGCGTGGTCTGCCCGGGCAAGGTGCACCGCCACGACACGCCCGACGCCAGCCACTCGCCTCTGTTTCACCAGGTAGAAGGGCTGGCGGTGGACACCAACATCACTTTTTGCGATTTGAAGGGCACGCTCGACCACGCCATGAAGGCGCTGTTCGGCTCCTCGGTGAAGACGCGGTTTTATCCGTCATTCTTTCCCTTTACCGAGCCCAGCGCCGACGTGCAGATCTCCTGCCCGTTCTGCGGGGGCAAGGGCTGCCGCACCTGCAAGCAGAGCGGCTGGATCGAGCTGCTGGGCTGCGGCATGGTGGATCCCAACGTGTTCGGGTTCGTGCGCGACAACGGCTACGACCCAGCGAAGATCAGCGGCTTCGCCTTCGGCATGGGCGCCGACCGCGTGGCCATGCTGCGTTACGGGATTGACGATATTCAGCTGCTGTTCCAGGGCGATGTGCGGTTCCTAAGCCAGTTCGCGTAAAACCAAGTTCCACCGCGGAGACGCAGAGGACACAAAGAAAAATGACGATTGAAGATTTACGATTGATGATTGGGAGTGCTTCTACCGCCGAGAAGCAAAGAACGCAAAATTGACGATTTAAGTGCCGCAACTCTGAGACCAAAAGCCAAGAGCTAAGAGCCAACAGCCAAGAGCCGCATGAAGATTTCTCCCACATGGGTGCGCGAGTTCGTTGACCTGAAGGTGGACGACCGCAAGCTGGCCGAGGACCTCACCCTCACCGGCACAGCGGTGGAATCCATCGGGCAGGACGGCGTCTTCGAGATGGAGATCACCACCAACCGCCCCGATTGCATGAATCACTACGGGGTGGCGCGGGAGTGCTCGGCTGTGTACGACGCGCCGCTGAAGCCGATGGAGGCGAAGTTCGCCAGCGCACATGGCCGGGCAAACTTCAGCATTGAGATTGCAGATGCCGAGGGCTGCGCCCGGTACACGGCGCGCATCGTGCGCGGAGTGAAGATGGGCGCCTCGCCCGCGCGCATTGTCGAGCGCCTGGCCGGCGTGGAGCAGCGCGCCATCAACAACGTGGCCGACGCCTCCAATTACACCTTGTGGGAGATGGGACATCCCACGCACGCCTTCGACCTCGATCTGCTGCAGGGCGGGAAGATTATCGTGCGCCGCGCCGGCGGCGGCGAAACCTTGAAGACGCTGGACGGCGTGGAGCGCAAGCTCTCGCCCGACGACCTGATTATTGCCGACGCCAACCGTCCGGTGGCGCTGGCCGGAGTGATGGGCGGCTTCGAGACCATGATCACGGAGCGGACCAGAAACGTGCTGATCGAGTCGGCCTGGTTCGACCCGGTGGCCATCCGCAAGAGTTCGCGGCGTCACGGGCTGCACACCGACGCTTCGCACCGTTTCGAACGGGGCGCGGACTTTGCCGCCACTTCTTTGGCCTGCGCGCGGGTGGCGCAGCTCATCCTGGAATCGGCCGGCGGGCAACTGGAAGGCGAGCAGATTGACGTAATCGCCCGCCAGGTCAGGCACGAACCGGTGCCGCTCAGCCGCGCCGAAGTGCTGCGCATTCTGGGCGAGGACATTGACCCGGTGGAAATTGAGCGCATACTGCGCCGGCTGGGGTTCGGTGTCACCTCGGGGCGGGCAACAGTCGCGGTGGCCGGACGCGGCGCGCCGTTCGGAACCGGCGGGGCGCGGGCCGCGGTGGCGGAGGAAGCGGCAACCTACACCATTGAAATTCCAACCTGGCGCCTGGATGTGGAGCGCGAAATTGACGTGATCGAAGAGATTGCGCGCGTTCACGGCTACAACCGGTTTGCCAACACGCTGCCCGCGTTTTCCGGTTCAGTGGTCGAGCACACCGATGCGGCCAAAGACGCGCTACTGCAGCGGCGGGCGCGCGCGCTGGGTTACAACCAGGCCATCTCGCTGACTTTCATCCCGGAGCAAGGTGCGCGGCAGTTCTCGCCCGCGGCGGCGGTCGCGCTGGAGAATCCCATCAGCGATGAGGCGCGTTTTCTGCGCAATTCCATGCTGCCGGGCATGCTGGAAATGCTGGCCTGGAACCTAAACCGGGGCAATGATGATGTGCGCCTGTTCGAGATGGGAGACGTTTTCGAATTGACCGGCGCCCAAGTGGAGGAGCACAAGCGCTTGTGCCTGGGGGCCACCGGAAACGCGGAAGCGGCGGAGGTGCACCGCGCAGGACGGTCCTATTCCTTCTTCGACATGAAAGGCGATGTTGAAACCCTGCTGACTGCATTCCAGCACCAGTCCCTGTATTACGACGCGCACGCCGCGGATTACTACCATCCTGGGCGCTGTGCGCGGGTGGTGATGGACGGCGCGACGGTGGCGCGTTTCGGGCAGCTTCATCCTGAAATCGCCGCGGCCAGAAAGCTGCGCCAGGATGTGTACCTGGCCGAGATTCATCTCGACCGGCTCTACCAGCACGGGTTGCGGCAGGCGCATTACGAGCCGCTGCCGCGCTATCCGGCGGTGGAGCGCGACTTCTCCTTTATCTTCGAAGACCGGGTCACGTATGAGCAGATTCGCGGCGCGGTGGAAGCGCTGCGCATTGCCGAGCTGCGCCGGATTGTGCCGGTGGAGATTTTCCGCGGCGGGGCTGTTTCCGCGGGCAGGTATTCCCTGCTGCTGGGCACTACCTTCCAGTCCGATGAGCGCACCCTGCGCGATGACGAAGTGACGCTCTGGTCCAGCCAAATCATCCAGGCGCTGCAGGCTCTGGGGGGTGCGCTGCGAGCGTAGTAGGCAGGTCTCAGTTGCCAGAATCTAGTACCCAGTACCTAGTTGAATCTGGTGCCGCCCCTACGGGGCTCTGATTTTTTCTCGTACTCAACCCAGGGCTTCCGCCCTGGGCTTTACTATCCCGCGCCTACGGCGCTGATATGCAGGCAGGTTCGATCAGGTTCTGAGTTCTGGGTTCTGGGTACTGGGTACTGGGTACTGGCTACTCAGACCTTGATCCACCACTTCACACCGGGTTCGTAGGCGGCACACGGCACTCCCACTAATTAATAGTTTCCACAGCCAACTGGGGTATACTGCCCGCAACCCAGGTATCCAAAAAACTTCAAGGATGAGTTTCAGTCATGTCTGCAAAGGCGTTGTCTGCCGAGGTTCCTACCGACGAATTTAGCGTGCTGGAAGAGAAGGTCTATCGCACTATTGACCTGTACAAGAGCGCGCGGGAAGCCAGGTCTGTGGCGGAGCGCGATGTCCAGCGCCTGCGCCAGCAACTGGAAGAACGTGAAGAAGAGGTTGAACAGCTTAAGCGGGAAGCGGTCGCCCTCAAGCGGGAGCGCGAGGAGGTCCGCACCCGGGTCGAAAACATGCTGCGCCAGATCGAGGCCCTGGCCGAAGAGGCCGCCGCCGACTAGGCGCGGACATCGCAAGCAGGAGGAGTCGAGCATGCAAGCTGCGGCCAAGGAACAGGCGGTAGCACCGGTCACCAACAGCGTGCGGGTGGAAATTTTCGATCAAGGCTACAACCTGCGCGGCACCGACCCCGAATACATCCGTCGCCTGGCGGAGTTCGTGGACAGCAAGATGCGGCTCATCGCCGAGCAGACTTCCACCGTGGATTCGCTGCGCCTGGCGGTGCTGGCGGCGCTCAATATCGCCGACGAGTACCACCTGGTAAAGCGCAAGCTGGACAACGGCGGCGGCAACGATTACACGTCGCGCGCGCAACGCCTGGCGGGCGCGCTGGACGAAGTGCTGCTGGAAGACAAGCGCCGCGTGGGCGAACGTTCGGCGTAGCCTCGGCCGGCGCGCGCCCTTCTGCTGGCCTTCGTGGAAGCCCTGCGCCCAAAGGTGTTCCCTCCTGGTATTCCTCCCGCTTTTCCCGGCCAGTCCCGAGCCCTGGTTAGCACGCGGCACCGGCAAGCGGAGTACCAACTATTTACCTTGGGCAGCTTGCCATCTCCACCGCTTTTGCCTAGCATTAATTCCGTAAGCCGGCCTGCCAAGTTGGTGAAGGCGGTAACCGTTTTTTGAACCAACAGCTGAATGAAGGGAGCTCGACTCGGCTAACGATCCTGTGCGCGATGCTCCGCCACGCGGAGATGCCTAACGGGTCGCGGCGGGTTCCCACCGTCCTGAGACGGGTTCATTCTCGGCCCGCCACACGGCTCAGTGGGTCGGCTTTACTTTTTGGTCGCGACGGCTGACGGTCCACGGCTGACGGCCATTCGCTCTTAGCGGTTTTCTCTTCGCCTCAGGCGTTCAGCCGCGGGCGGGCCACCACTGGGTTTGTCATCCTGAGGCCCTTCAGGGCCGAAGGATCTGCTTTTCAATCGACAATTTTCCATCGCAAATCCCGCAGTTATTGTTGCCGTCGCCGGCCAGCCGTCGACAATCCCGCAGTCGATCCCCCCACCCAGCATCTATAATTAGGAACGGTGCTCCCACGACTTTTTCAGCTCGGTAGTTTCAGCCTGCCTACCTATGGTCTGCTGGTCGCCACCGGTGTGCTGGTGGGCCTGTGGATAAGCGTGCGCATGGCGCGCCGCCAGGGCATTGACGCGGAGAAGACCTGGAATCTGGGCATCCTGGTGGTGCTCAGCGGCATTCTCGGCGCCAAGATCCTGATGATCCTGGTAGACCTGGGCTACTACACCTCTCATCCCAGTGAAATCTTCAGCCTGGCGACCTTGCAGGCGGGGGGCGTTTTTTCGGGCGGCTTTTTAGCCGCGTTGCTGGCCGCCGCCTGGTATGTGCGCAAGAATCGCATGCCGCCCCTGGCCACCTGCGACAGCTTTGCCCCCGGGCTGGCCTTAGGGCACTCCATTGGGCGCCTGGGGTGCTTTGCCGCAGGCTGCTGCTGGGGCAAGCCCACCAGCCATTTCTGGGGCGTGACCTTCACCAGCCCGCTGGCTCACGCCTGGGTGGGAACGCCATTGGGCCAGGCGCTGGAGCCCACGCAACTGTTCGAATCGGCAGTGGAACTGGTCAACTTCTTCATCCTGTACTGGCTGATGCGCCACAAGAAATTCGACGGGCAGGTCATCGGCGCTTACATGTTCCTCTACGGCTTCGCCCGCTATTTCCTGGAGTTCATTCGCGACGATCCCGGCCGGGGTGTGATGTTTGGCGGGGCCATGAGCGGCACCCAGTTCATCTCCATTCTGCTGGTGATTGCCGGGGGCGTGCTGTGGCTGCGCCGCGGCGCCGCCCGGCGGGTCGTGGCGGCGGGCGCGACTCGGTAAGCGGCCGAAACTCTTCAGGCCACAGGATTTGCCAATCGTGGCCAGAGCAGCGCAACCGGCTGGGAGTACAACCCTCAGAAAGAAGCGGCCATCGAATCGAAAGGTGTGTTGTGGTCTTTATGGGCTAAATGTTTTCGCAGCAGCACCAGACCAGGCCAGAGTGGAACGGTGGTGTCAGTGTTTCTGCCGCTGCTGAGGGGCGATGGTTCCCTGCCTTCTGCCACGCCCCTGGCAGCCTGAGCGCATGGCTTATCGCATCCTCATTGTTGACGATGAAAGACGCATTGCCGACACTTCGGCCCTCATTCTGCAGGGCGCGGGCTATCAGACAGCGGCTGCCTACGACGGCGGGAGCGGCATTGCCCGCTGCCGCGAGTTCCATCCCCACCTGGTGCTATCCGACGTGGTGATGCCGGGCATGAGCGGCATCGAGATGGCAATCGCCCTTCACCGAGAAATCCCACAATGCGCCATCCTGCTGATTTCCGGGCAGGCGGCCACCGCCGACATGATGGAAACGGCGCGCCGCGAAGGACACAGCTTCGAATTGCTGGCCAAGCCGGTGCATCCCAGCACTCTGCTGCAACGCGTGGCGGAAATTCTTAAGGCGGCAGATGCGGTAACGCCGATGGAATACGCCAACCCTGACACCCGGAAGTAGGGCCTCGCCTCCCGCAGGTATTTCCGCCTTTAACAATTCAATAGTAGAATGCGGCGCCTCGGGAGTTGGCTCATGTTCGATGCCATCGTGATCGGCGCGCGCTGCGCCGCAAAATGTGGCCAGAATTATTGCCGCCGAGCGTACAGGCGGCCTCGGCATAAATGACGCGGATTCCAGGAGAAAGCTGCCGTGCAAAGTGAATACGCGGAAGCAAACGGCGTGCGCTTGCACTACATGACTGCCGGGCAGGGCAAGCTGATCATGTTTCTGCACGGCTTTCCCGAGTTCTGGTACGAGGGCGATTACCAGGCGGTGGCTGCCTGAGGGCGTGCCCTACGAATCGCTGCCAACGGGTGCCCCACATTTGCCTGCACACGTGAAGACTTCCCGCCATCTCGCAAAGCGCGCGGGCAAATGTGGGGAATTTCGACATTCCACAGACATCCCCACATTTGGTCTCACAACTTTCGATGAGGTCCACGCGTTTGTGTGTGGCCAAATGTGGGGCGCCCGCTTCTGGAAATTTGACTCCGACGTGCGACAATGTGGCCGCCATGGCCGTTGATACCCCAACCTTGACCTTCGAAGTTTCGCCCGAACACGCCGGGCGGCGGTTGGACCAGTTCCTGGTGTCGCAACTGCCGGAGGTCAGCCGGGCGCGGGTGCAGCAACTCATCGTCGCGGGCAAGGTGCTGGTGAACCAGGCCGCCGCCAGGCCTTCGCTGAAGCTCAAGGGCGGGGAGCGCATCGAGGTGCTGGGCCCGCCGACGGCGCCGCCGCTGCGGGCCATGGCGGAAGAAATTCCCCTGGACGTAGTTTATGAAGATGACGACCTCGCCGTCATCAACAAGCCCGCGGGCATGATGGTGCACGCGGGAGCCGGAGCCACAGAGGACGAGCGCAACCGGGGCACCCTGGTGAATGCCCTGCTGCACCGCTTTGGAGCGCTTTCGGGAGTGAGCGGCGAGCTGCGGCCGGGCATCGTGCATCGCCTGGACCGGGCCACCAGCGGGCTCATAATCGTAGCCAAGAATGATTTCGCCCACCGCCGGCTGGGAGCACAATTCTCCGGCCGCCAGGTGCGCAAGCAGTACCTTGCCCTGGTGCACGGCTGGGTCAAGCAGGAGGCGGGCACCATTTCCAGCGCCATCAGCCGCGACCGCATCCGGCGCACGCGCATGACCACGCGGCGCAGCGGCGGACGGGAAGCGGTGACTCATTACAAGCTGCGCGAGCGCATCCAGTCTGAGCTGGGCAAGTTCAGCCTGCTCGACCTGAAAATAGATACCGGGCGCACCCACCAGATCCGGGTGCACCTGGCCTCACTCGGCCATCCCGTGGTGGGAGACACACTCTACGGGGCGCCGCGGGAACTGCGTCCGCAGGCGGGCAAAGCAGCCACGGGCCAGGGCTTGTCCCTGGCGCGGAACTTTCTTCATGCCGCGGCCCTTGAGTTCGCCCACCCCCGGACGGGTACAAAGCTGGAATTCTTCCGGCCACTGCCCGCGGAATTGGAGGATTTCCTGGCTCGCGTGCGGCAGTCCAGCGACTATAATGGTGAATCAGGATGACACGCAGGGCCATCGTCTTTGCCAGTGGGGTGCTGTTTCTGGTGTTTCTGCTGCCCTGGGCTGAAGGACAAGCGCAGACCACCAGCCAGGATTCCAGCCAGAGCAACCAGGATCTTCCCTCGGCGCCCTCCGCGGTAAAGGTCCAGCAGATGCAGCGGGCCAAGCCGGCACAGCCAGCGCAGCCGCAACCCAATAGCGGAACGCAACCCGCACAGCCGCCTGCTTCTTCGGCCCAGCCGGCAACCGCGGCGCCACAGCCGGCCGCTTCCAGCGGAGAACAGCCGGAATCGTTAAGCGCTCAGCCGGCGGCCCCGGAGGCAGAACCGGAGGCCAGCGCAACTGCGCCTGCCAAAGCCGCGCCCCCCAGCAGCGACGAGGCTCCGCTCACCACCATTCGCAAGCGGGTGGATGAGGTTAATGTCATCTTCACGGTCACCGATAAGCACGGGCACTACGTGAAGGATCTGACGAAAACGGATTTTCGGGTGCTGGACGACCGACAGCCGCAGTCGCAAGTGGTGAGTTTCGGCAGCGAAACCAACCTGCCGCTGCGGGTGGGCCTGCTGATTGATGCCAGCAATTCCGTGCGCGACCGCTTCAAGTTCGAGCAGGCGGCGGCGATTGAATTTCTCAACCAGATCATCCGGCCCAGCTTCGACAAGGCCTTTACCATCGGCTTTGACACCACGCCCGAAGTCACGCAGGACTTTACCGACAACACGGAAGCGCTCTCCCACGGCGTGCGCATGCTGCGGCCGGGCGGGGGCACGGCCATGTACGACGCCCTCTACTACGCCTGCCGCGACAAGCTGGCTAAGACCAAGGACACGGGTTCGGTGCGGCGCGCCGTCATCCTGCTCACCGATGGCGAAGACAACCAGAGCCACGTGACCCGCGAAGAAGCCATTGAAATGGCGCAGCGCGCCGAGGTGATCGTTTACACCATCAGCACCAACATTACCGGCATGAAAAGCCATGGCGACAAGGTGCTGGAGCGCATTGCCGATGCCAGCGGCGGGCGCGCCTTTTTCCCCTTCAAAGTGGAAGACGTTACCGACGCCTTCACCCAGATCCAGGACGAACTACGCAGCCAGTATGCGCTGTCTTACCGGCCCGCCGGCTTCAAGCGTGACGGCGCCTACCACTCCATCGAGATCGTGGCCGAGAAGCACAAAGACATGCACGTGCGCGCCCGCCGCGGGTATTACGCGCCGAACCGGTAGTCGGGGGTCTGGGGTCGGGACTCGGGAATCAGTGTTCGCGAACCTGCTGCGGGCAGCACCAGAAGAATTGCCGGCATCGAGTGCAAGCCACGCGAGCTCGGGCGCCTGGACAAGATCACGCCAAGCTCTTCTACTCGGGAGGTCAGGTTAGGTTTGCCGGCTACCGACCACTGGCCCCTGGTCTGCTATTCCCCTTCCCCGCGCGGGGGCAGGGCGTAGTAGCCGGAACGGCACTGCACCTTGTAGCCTTCCTTGGTTTTCACTTCTACCCGGCGAAAACCGCCGTCCCGCTTGCCATTGGTGGGAGTGTAGCCGATGCTGTACTGGGTGCGCAGTTCGTTGGCGATCTGGTCGAAAGCTTCCTTGAGCTTTTCCGGCTTGTTGCCCACGTTGATCACGCGGCCGCCAGTTTCTTGAGCCAACTCCTTCATGGCGCGGTCGCCGGAATAGCCGCCCAGGCCGTAGAATCCGCGATCCGCAATGAGCAGCACGTAGCAGATGGAATCCGACTTTTGCGCCGCCTCAATGGCGGAGCGAATGGTTTCCTGGCTGCCCTGGTCTTCGCCGTCAGTGAGGATAATCATGGCTTTTCGGCCAACTTCGCTGGCCAGTTTCTCGCGGCCGGCCAGGAACACGGCGTCATACAGCAGGGTGCCCTTGGGATTGGTGCACGGCACCGGTCCTCCGCCCAGCCCGGGTATGCCGCTGCAGCCGCCGCCGCCGTTGATTTTGGCCTCGTTCAAGGCTGTGCGCAGCATGCTGGTGGAGTTGGTAAAGTCCTGCAGCAGGTCAACGTTCACGTCGAAGCTGATGACGAAGGCCTCGTCCTTGGGACGCAAAACCTCCTTCAGGAAAGCAGCGCCCACCTCTTTCTCCATGGGCAGCACCCGGTCCTGGCTGACGCTGCTGTCAATCAGAATGCCCAGAGTAAGGGGCTGGTCGCTTTCGGATGCAAAATACTTGATGGTCTGCAGGCGCCCATCCTCAATCACCTTGAAGTCGTCGCGCTTAAGGTCAGGGATGAGAGTGCCGTGCTTGTCCTTCACGTTGAAAAACAGGTTCACCACGTTGACGTTGACCTGCAGCGTGGAGATGGACTGATCGCCTTCCTGCTGTTTAGAGGCAGGCGGTGCGGACGGTTGCTGGGCGTGGGCCACAGCCGCCGGCCAAAGCAGCCCCAAGACCAGCAGGGCCATCAACATTCCAGGGGCCTGGCTACGGAACATGCGGGATCTCTCCTAAGCTGAAGGAGGGCAGCTCAATGGGGCAGCTGCACCGCCGTAAGCAGCGGGGGGCCGAGTAATCGTTGTCACAGACGGCTGCGACTGTCGGCATCCCCGAAGCCCATAGGCTCAGCTATTATTAGGGTAGCTCTTGCTATTCTAAGATGCAGGAAGCAGGCCCGGCTAGGCGAGAAAAAGCGAAGCTGGGGAGAGGCGGCCGCAAGCGATGGTAGAGCTGGGCAGGTGGCGCTGGACAGGGATTACTCTGTTGCTAATAGGTCTGTGCCTGGGGCCTTTGATGGCGGCAGCGCAGTCGAGAACAGCCCCAGCCCAGGAGCAGTCCGGCAGCGATGGCAGCAGCCAGAGCCAGCCCCCCGCCGGCCAAGAGCAGCAGAATATTCCTGACGCACCCTCCGCCAGCCGCCCGGCGCAGCCCTTCCCGGGAGGCAATAAGCTGCCCTCAGCGCCCCAGCCCCAGCCGGGCGCAGGCAAGCCGACTCTGCCCCCAATCGCCAATACCCCGGTGGAAGAACCACCCTCCCCGGCAGAGGAGCCGGCCGCTGCGGCCCAGCCGAAAATCACGCCCGTGCCGCCGGGCGGTGCGCCCGACGTGCCCTCCAACCCGAATGAGCAGCTTTACACCCTGACGAAGACGGTTAATTTCGTAGTCGTTCCAGTAACCGTCAAGGACGACTACGGACGCATGGTGGAGGGATTGCTCGCGAAGGACTTCTCGGTTTATGAAAGCGGGGTCAAGCAACAGATAAAGTTTTTTACCAGCGACCCCTTTCCGCTTTCGGCGGCGGTGATTATTGATACCGGAGTTCCCAGCGTCGCCTTCTCTAAGGTCAAGGAAAGCCTCACGACGCTGGAAGGCGCTTTCAGCCAGTTTGATGAGGTGTCGCTTTATACCTACAGCAATGTAGTCCAGCGCATGCTGGACTTCACCGCGGTGAACAAGAGGGTGGACGCCACCCTTGCCATGCTGAAGGACACGGAAGAGGGCGAGACCGGAGGCGTGCCTTTCACCGGGGGGCCGCTCAATTCCAGCCCCACGGTCAATGGCTTGCCGGTGGACCAGGGGGCGATAGCATCGGTCCCGCCACCGCGCATGTCGCACGTGCTCAACGATGCCCTGCTGCAGGCGGCGGTGGAATTGAGCAAGCGAGCTCCCACCCGGCGCAAGGTGATCTTCATCATCAGCGATGGCCGCGAGATAGACAGCACCGCCAGCTACCGGGAAGTGCTGAAGTTTCTGCTTTCTCACAATATTTCGGTGTACGCGGTTGCGGTGAGCGGTTCCGCCATTCCCGGCTACCGCACGGCGGAGAGAGTGCATCTTCCCCTGCTGGGCAGCAGCAATATCCTGCCTAAGTACGCGGCCGCCACCGGAGGCCAGGTCTATCCCGCCTTTACCCGCAAAACCATCGAGAATGCCTACGGGGACCTGACGCGCGAGGCGCGCAACCAGTACACCATCGGCTATTCCACCCGTGCCACGGTCAGCAGCGGCTATCGCGATATTGAGGTACGGGTGGACCGGCCCAATCTGAAAATCACGGCCAAATACGGCTATTACCCCCTGCCGCCGGGACGCTAGCAGGCCTTGGCCGGACTCCCGGCGCCGAATCCACCTAAGTAGTAACTGTGGGCACCTGCTTTCGGCGGTATAGCTGTGATATAAAAAGTTCTCTGCTCCATTCGGGGTCCAGGAATGTACCCACTCCGGCGCTTGCCAACGCGCCGGTATTGAGGCAACGGTTTGAGCTTTATCAACTTCGCAGCCCGGGAGATTAACTGCAAGATCGTATATTACGGTCCTGGACTGGGGGGCAAAACCACCAACCTGCAGTGGATTTTCGAGCGCACCGGGGAGCAGCAAAAGGGCAAGATGATCTCCCTGGCCACGGAGACGGAGCGCACTCTTTTCTTCGACTTCCTTCCCCTGGACCTGGGCACCGTGCGCGGCTTCAAGACCCGCATTCACCTTTACACTGTGCCTGGCCAGGTGTTCTATGACGCCAGCCGCAAGCTGATTCTGCGCGGCGTGGATGGCGTGGTGTTTGTGGCCGATTCCCAGGAAGAGCGCATGGACGCCAACGTGGAGGCCCTGGAGAACCTGCAGGAGAACTTGAAGGAACACAGCTACGACTTCAACCGCATCCCCTACGTGCTGCAGCTCAACAAACGCGACCTGCCCAACGCCATGCCGGTGGACACGCTTAAGCAGGAATTGCTGAAGAAGAACGAGCCCGTGATTGAGGCCATTGCCTTCCAAGGCCAGGGCGTCTT
>DASVBI010000094.1:0-3953 GCA_036375915.1 Terriglobales bacterium
CCTCCCTGGCTGCCGCAGTAGCAGCCCATGTAAGAAAAGCCCCCAAACGGGGCCCGAATCATGTTTCGCGGCAATCACCCAACTCGCGTGGACGAAAAAGGGCGGCTCAAGGTGCCCGCGGAATTCAAGCGCGTAATCGACGAAAAGTACGGCTCGCAATTTTACATAACCAGCGTGGACGGCAGGAGTGCCCAGATTTATCCCTTCGAGGAATGGGAGCGGATCGAGCAGAAGCTGGCCGGTCTTTCCACCTACAACCCCACCAAGAAGAAATTCTTGACCCGCACCAATTACTGGGGGCAGGTGGCGGAGATGGACAACCAGGGACGGCTGTTGCTGCCGCAGTTGCTGCGCGATTCGGCGCAGCTCAAGGGCGAGGTAGCGGTGATGGGCTACCTGACCCGGCTGGAAGTAAAGAGCATGGAAGGCGTGCGTCAGGAAGTGGCAGAAGCCTTCACCGCCGAGGATGAGAAGAACCTCGACGACTTGGGGATCTAGGCAGGGATTTAGGGGAGTAAGAGGCCCCTCAGAGGGGCGGCATGGTCGAAAAGAGCGAAGCTGGCCATGTTTCGGTTCTTTTAAAAGAAGCGATCGACTTTTTGGCCGTTCAGCGTGGCGGGACCTATATAGATGCCACCGTGGGCCTTGGCGGGCACAGCTACGAAATCGCAAAACGCCTCGGCGCACGGGGACATTTGATTGGCCTCGATAAGGATCCCAGCGCGCTGGAGATAGCCCGGCGCCGGCTGCAGCCGCCCCCAGAAGGGGAATGGCCGCAGGTGAGCCTGGTGCAGGGCTCTTTCGCAGAGATCGGAGAGCGGGTGGAGGCGGCTTCGGCCGACGGCCTGCTGGCCGACCTGGGCGTGAGCAGCCTGCAACTGGAGGAAGCGGCGCGGGGATTCAGTTTTCAGGCGGAAGGAGGGCTCGACATGCGGATGGACCCGCAAGCCGAGCTGACCGCCGATCAAGTGGTAAATCGCCTCGACGAGAAAACTCTCGCCGGCGTGATTTACGAATTCGGTGAGGAAAGGAGGTCGCGGAGAATCGCCAGAGCCATTGTCCGGTCGCGGCCGATACATTCCACCAAGCAATTGGCGGACGTTGTATGGGCCGCGGTCCGGCCAATGAAACACGAGCGCATTCATCCTGCGACACGCACTTTCCAGGCCATCCGAATTTTCGTAAACCGCGAATTGGACGATTTGCGGGGGCTGCTGAGTGAAGGCGCGGCGCCCCGGGTGCTCAAGCCGGGCGGGAGGCTGGTGATCATCAGCTTCCACTCGCTGGAAGACCGCATCGTGAAGGATGCGCTGCGCGAGGGAGCCCGCAACGGAGTTTACCGGCTGCTGACGAAGAAGCCGGTGGGAGCAACGGCAGAGGAGATTGCTTTGAACCCGCGCTCACGCAGCGCCAAGCTGCGCGCCGCGGAGAGGATTTAAGGGTCACGGGCGAGGGTGCCCGGGCCACAAAAGAGATTTCAGGCTGAGGGTAGGGCAGGAGGAAGAGATGTTCAACGGAACGATCATTGACGAACTGATGGCGGCGGTGGCCAGGGCGGAAGCGAGAGCCGAAGCGGACCTGCAGGCGGTGGACGAGGTGTTTGCCATGCCTTTACCGGAATACTGCGGGGAAACTGCTCTCGCCGGGGTGGCGTAATGGCGGCCGCGGCGATGGCATCGGCTTCGGTGCGAGCGCGGCGCAAGCCCTGCTGGACGGGCACGCCGGAAGTGTATTTCGCGAAGAACATAGACAATTCGCGGGTGGTGCGGGTGGCGGATCCCAAGCGCACGCGCGAAATGGCCATGTTTCTGGCCGCGGTGTGCTGCCTGTTCGTGCTGGTCATGACCTACGCCTGGCAGCACTTCAGCGCCATCGAGTACGGTTACCGCATTGAAGCGCTGCAGTCGCAGAAATCCGGGCTGGTGGAAGTGAACCGGGCGCTGCGCCTGGAGGATGCCTCGCTGCGCGATCCTGGGCGTATTGACCAACTGGCGCGGCAAATGGGGCTGCAGTCGCCGACGGCGGGACAAATCATCATGCTCGACACCGCCGCGCCTGATCCCAGCGCGCCGCAGATGGCCAGCGTGGCGAATCCGGTATCGGTGGTGTCAGCGCGATAGGCTGGGCGGACACATTCCGGAAGCAAGCTGGCGGCCTGTTGCTGGGCCGCCATTCTTGTCTCAAGCGAAGTTTGCTGGAGCGGGATTCCTGGCGGACTGAAGTCCGCTCGGGATAGAAGAATGCAGAGCGCTTTACGGCGCGGCTGAAGCCGCGCCCTTCCGAAAGCGGCTGGATTAAGAGTCCTTCCGGGAGGCAGAACTCTTCCCATCCGGTAACGGCACTGTTCTATCAGAGGGCGGCGTGGCAGCGAATTCGGGCAAGGACGCACAGAAGCGCATCTACATCCTGGCAGCATTTTTTATTTTTTGGGCGGTGGTCATCTGCGGCCGCCTGGTCCAGTTGCAGGTTTTTGAGTATGGCCAACTGGAGCAGCACGCGCTGCGGCAGCAGCAGCGCACCATCGAGGTAGCGCCGCGCCGGGGCATCATCTTCGATCGCAGCGGCCACGACCTGGCCATGTCCATCGGAGTGGACTCGATTTTCGCGGTGCCCAGCGAAATACCCGATCCCACCACCGCGGCCACGCTGCTGGCGCACATTCTAAAACTGGATGCGGCGGAGTTGCGCGCCCGCTTTCATGCCTCGCGGACCTTCTGCTGGGTGGCCCGCAAGGTGGACGCCGACGCCAGTGAGAGGGTGCGGGCCCTCAACCTGCGCGGTATTTACTTCCAGAAGGAATCCAAGCGTTTCTATCCCAAACGCGAACTGGCGGCGCAGGTGCTGGGCTACGTGGGCATGGACGATGAAGGCTTAAGCGGAATTGAGCGCGAGTTTGATGACCAGCTGCGCGGCCAGCCCGGGCGCATGCTCATCAGTGTGGACGCGCGCAAGCGCTGGTTTGGCCGGGTAGAGCGCCAGCCAGAACCCGGCGAGAACGTGGTCCTGACCATTGACCAGGCCATTCAGTACATCGCTGAGCGGGAACTGGAAAAGGCCGTGCGGGAGAACGACGCGGCCGCCGGCACCGTGATCGTGGAGAATCCCCACACCGGTGAAATTCTGGCGCTGGCCAACCGGCCCACCTTCAATCCCAACCTGAGCAAGAAGGTTCGCCCGCAGGAACTCAACAACCGCGCCATCAGCGATATTTACGAACCGGGTTCGACCTTCAAGCTGGTGACCCTTTCGGCCGCGCTCGACCAGCACCTGACCACTCCCAATGAACTGGTGGACTGCCAGATGGGCTCCATCGTGGTGGCCGGGCGGCGCATTCACGACTGGCATCCGTTTGGGGTGATGAGCGTGGCCAACGTACTGGCCCACTCCAGCGATGTGGGCACAATCAAGGTCGGCCTTCGCCTGGGGGATGAGCGGCTTTATCAATACATTCGCGGCTATGGTTTTGGCTCGCAGACCGGCGTTGATCTGCCGGGCGAGACGCGGGGCATGACCAAGCCCGTGAGCCGCTGGTCGAAGGTCTCGATTGGCGCCATCTCCATGGGGCAGGAAATTGGAGTTTCACCGATCCAGTTGGCGTCCATGGTGTCCAGCATCGCCAATGACGGGATCTGGACCACCCCGCGGATTGTGGCGGGCACCATCGAGCCGCGCAGCACTCCGCAAACGGTGGTGTTCCATCCCGGAGAGCAGCACCGTGTGATTTCCCGGCTGACCGCCGCGGAGATGAAGCAGATGATGGAAGGGGTGGTGCTGCGCGGCACCGGCCGCAAGGCGCTGCTCGAAGGCTATACCACTGCAGGCAAAACGGGGACGGCGCAGAAGGTGGACCCAGTCACGCACACCTATTCACACACCAAATACGTGACCTCATTTGCCGGCTTTGCTCCAGTGAACAACCCGGCGGTGGTCGTGGTGGTGATTCTGGATTCGCC
>DASVBI010000498.1:0-3125 GCA_036375915.1 Terriglobales bacterium
AAGCGGGCGCGCAGTTCTTCCACCTCAGTCTGCGCTTGCAGCGAGCGCATCGGGCTGCTACTCATGGGCCGCCTCCGCCAGAAGATCCATGATCTGCATCCCTACCATGACTCGCTCATGCGACAAATTCCCGATCACCCGACGCAGGGGCGGGGGAAGCACCAGCGTGGGTGTGGCCACGATGTTCTCGCTCACGGCCAGCACGGGCGTCTGATAAACGTCAATAATCTGCAGTTCGTAACGATCCTTCAGGTGCTCGTCGCAGACTTTCTTGACGTTGCAGATGGCGTTTTTGGATTGCTCAGTAGCACCGGCAACAAACAGGCGCAACACGAAGCGAGGAGCGGGTGCTTTAGGGTCCACAGTAGCGGGCGCACTGGCGGCCATGGACGTATTACTCCTTTCCCGAAGCCAGACGGATGTCGAGTCCGACCAGCACGCGCTCAGTGTTGGAAAGATCGCCGATAATCCTGCGCAGCGGCGGCGGCAGCTTGCGCACCAGGGTGGGCACGGCCAGGATCTGGTCGCCCGCCGCCAGCTGCGGCTGGCGCAGCAGATCAATCACCTCGATGCGGTACTGGCCCTTCAGGTGCTTATCGCAGAGCTGGTGCAGGTTGGCCACCGCGGCCACGGATTTGGAAGTCTGCCCGGCCACATAGAGCCGCAGTTCCCAGGATTCTGCTAAGTCCTCCTCGGCTCGCATCTCGCTGCTGTCTACAACTGTCATAGTTCCCCGCTTTGCTTCAGGCCGAGCGTCCGACCATGTCCTGTTGCCGCGAGCGGGTCATGGCGTCGCGCTCCGCCTTGGCCCGTTCATCAATCTCCACCACCTTCTGCATGGACTGCATCAGCTCCCGCTCCTCCTCCTCCAGTTGGCGGCGCAGGGCTTCAATCTGGGCCTCGACGTCCCGTCGCTTCCTCTGCATTTGCGCCTCCCTGCGCGCGGCTTCCTCCTTCTTCCGCAGCGCCTCTTCCACCTGGCCCGCCTCGTAATCGCGCCGTGCCGAGCCAGTCATAACGTTCCCGGCGCTCACGCAAACATCCACCAGGTCCACCCCTTTGTCCGTGAGCAGAAACTCGCGCACCTGGGTGGAATGGGCCATGCCCCGCGATTTCAGCAGGTACAGGGCGCGGTTTCGCTCCCCGTTCTGTTCCAGGTTGCGCACCAGCAGCCAGCAGTCAATGAGGGAGGAGATGCCGGCTTCGCTCTGTTCGGTGGCATGCTCGGCCAGGGTGAGACTGGTGAAGAGAGCGGTGATCTCTTTCATCTTTAAGAAATCTATCAGCCGGGTCAGCATGCCTTTGACCTCGCCGTGCGAGCCCACGGTCAGGAAGTCGCTCAACGGGTCGAGCACCAGCACTCGGGGCGCGAACTCCACCACCGCCGCCAGGATCATGGCGAGATGAGTTTCCAGCCCGCACAAGGACGGGCGGGCGCTATGAAACTGCAGCAGGCCGCGCTCCACCCAGGGCGCCAGGTCAACGCTGATGGAGCGCATGTTGCGGATGATTTGGGCCTGCGATTCCTCGAAAGCAAAGTACAGGGCGCGCTCGCCGCGCTGGCACGCGGCGCGCACAAAATGCGCCGCCATGCTGGTTTTGCCCGTCCCCGCTCCCCCGGAAACCAGAATGGTGCTGCCGCGGAAAAAGCCGCCCCCCCGCAGCATGGTGTCCAGCGGGCTAATGCCGCTGGAGATCTGCTCGCTGGGCGCCGGACACTCCAGCCCCACCGAGGTGATAGGAAACACAGAAAATCCGCTTTTGCCGATCAGGAACGGGTACTGGTTGGCGCCGTGCACCGAACCGCGATACTTGATTACCCGCACATGACGCGTGGAAACCTGGTTGACCACTTCGTGGTCCAGGCAGATTACGCAGTCGGCTACGTATTCTTCCAGGCCGTGGCGGGTGAGCCGCCCGTCGCCCCGTTCTCCCGTCACCACCGCGGTCAGTTGCTGGTCCTTCAGCCAGCGGAACAGCCGCTGCAGCTCGGAGCGCAACATGGCCTGATTCTTGAGTGTGGAAAACAGCGCTTCGATGCTGTCCAGCACGATGCGACGGGCGCCGGTCTGCTGGATTGCGCACTGAATGCGAATGAACAGCCCTTCCAGATCGTACTCGCCCGCTTCCTCGATCTCGGCGGCGTCCACGTGCACCCAATCAATGGCCAGCCCGTTCTCGGCGCACAACTGGTGCACATCCACACCCAGGGAAGCCATGTTCGTGGCCAGGTCCTGGGCGTTCTCTTCGAACGCAATGAATACGCCGGGTTCGTTGTATTCAATGATGCCGTGCACCAGGAATTGCATGGCCAGGATGGTCTTGCCGCTGCCGGCATCACCGCATATCAGGGTGGGGCGGCCGCGCGGCAGCCCTCCCGCTGTGATCTCGTCCAGGCCCGGGATTCCGGTGGGGCATTTTTCCAGTTGAGCGAGGGATTGCGCTGTACCTGCCATGAACTTCCACCTCTTGCGGTCTCGGCCTGTTCGGAGTGTGTGCGCCGCCACGAGCGCCGCAAGTCCAAACTAGCATTGGGGACACAGCGACGGTGGGAACCGTAAGGCGGAGCCTGCCTTGGTGTTTCCCGTTTTGGTTTTTCTCCTGCTTTTGCCCCACTGGGGTCGCGGTTAGCCGCGTGCTTGCCCGCCGGCACTGCAATGTCCCCGGGTTACGTTCTGGGTTTGACAATCTCCCTGTCGCGCAGGCAAACTAGCGCCCTGCCTGTTACTCAGCTGTAACGGTGCAAGGATGGCAACTCCACCAGGCATCGGCGCCATTCTTCAGGCGGTGGATCGGATCGGTTGGCAACCTCGAATATGGCCGGCAAACGGGTTTCTCTAACCCTTGAGTCCACGCTGGACAGCGTTAACAGCGCGGAGGAATCCGCCACCCGCTTTGCCGCCGGCGTCGGTTTCGACGATGACGAGATTGCCAGGATTTCCATGGCGGTGCGCGAGGCCACTATCAATGCCGTGCTGCACGGCAATGCCTATGACCCGGCCAAGAAGGTGGGTTTCCAGCTGGAACGCACGCGCGACTCTATGGTCATTACCATCACCGACCAGGGACAGGGCCTGGACCCCAACAAGATTCCCGACCCGCTGGCCCCAGAGAACCTTTTGAAA
>DASVBI010000471.1:0-3958 GCA_036375915.1 Terriglobales bacterium
AGCGAAGTTGGGTGATCCTGCTTTGCGGGATCATCCAGCGAAGTCGAAGGACCCTGCGTCTCCCGATTGACCGATGCTGTTCTAAGGAGTTTCATAGAGCCACAATCTGGAATGCTGCACCCGAGATACCTCGGACCTGAAGGCCCTCGGCATGACGCCTTCCTTGGGAAGCGATCAATAGCATTGCCGGCCCTACTCCCCGGCCGCCTTGCTCCGCAGCAGCTTCATCATCTCCGGCAGGCGGCTGAACACGGCCACGCAGCGCAGCCACAGCTTGTTGTCAATCGCGGGATAGCCGCTCACCACCTTGCCCGCGGGCACGTCGTTAGGGATGCCGCTCTGCGCCGTGGCAATTACCCCATCGCCGATTTTGCAGTGGCCCGCCACCCCTACCTGGCCCGCGAGGATGACGTTATCACCCACTTCGGTTGAGCCCGCCAGGCCCACTTGCGCGCACAACAGCGTGTTGTTCCCGACGCGGGAGCCGTGTCCCACCTGCACCAGGTTGTCAATCCGCGTGCCCCGGCCAACCCGAGTTTCACCGATGCTGGCCCGGTCCACGCAGGCGTTAGCCTGCACTTCCACGTCGTCTTCCAGCACCGCCGGCCCCGACTGCACAATCTTGCGCCAGCGCCCCTCGTTGTCCTTAGCGAAGCCGAAGCCGTCCCCCCCGATGACCACCCCATTCTGCAGGGTTACGTTATCGCCCAGCCGGCAATTCTCCCGTACCACGGCATGCGCGTGGGCCAGAAAGTTATGGCCGATGCGCGCCCCCCGGTAAATCACCACGTGGGCCAGCAGCACGCAGTTTTTGCCGATCTGCACATCCTCGTCTACCACCACATAGGGGCCGACGGAGGCATTCTTTCCGATTTTGGCGGAGGGATGGATGACCGCGGTGGAGTGCACTCCCGCCGCGTACTTGGGCGGCCGGTAGAACAGCTCGAGGGCGCGCGCGAAATCCAGGTAGGGGTTGCGCGAGCGCAGCAACGCCATACCCACGGCGGGAAAATCTTCGGCCACAATGACCGCCGAGGCCCGGGTGCTGCGCGCAGCCGCGGCGTACTTGGGATTGGCTACAAAGGTGAGTTGCCCCTGCCCGGCCTCTTCGATGCCGGCCACCCCGGTGATTTCGGTTTCCGGCGAGCCGTTCTCCAGGCGCATGCCCAGGCTGGCCGCAATTTCTCCCAGCTTCATGCCGATCTTGGCCTCGTGTGGCAAAGTTCCGATTGTAATGCAGGAGCGGACCCAGTCGTAGGGAAAGGGATCAGGCGCGAATTCCCATGCAGAAAGGGTCGCGCGGGTCCAGGATCAGCTCCCCTTCAGCGTCAACAAACGCCGAGCCCTTGATGCTGGGATAGACCTGGCCGTCCACCACCCGGATGGTTCCTTCAAACACGCTGCCCACTACGCTCTCCTGTTTCCACACCTGGCCCTGGCGCAGCTTGCCGTCGGCGTAAAGACAAGCCATTTTGGCGCTGGTGCCGGTTCCACACGGGGAACGGTCATAAGCCTTGCCGGGACAGAGCACGAAATTTTTGCTGTTAACCTCCGGCAGGCGGGAGGGGGCATACAGTTCCACATGATCAATTTCCGCTCCGTCCTGACCGGTGATGCCTGCTGCCGCCAGAGTCTGGCGAATCGCCCAGGTGAAACTGGTCAGCGCCTCCACATTCTTCAGCGTGAGCTCCAGGTTGTGCTCGCGCACCAGAAAAAACCAGTTCCCGCCCCAGGCCACATCACCTTGCACGCGGCCATAACCGGGAACATCCAGCGCTACGCCGGCGGCCAGCCGATAACTGGCCACGTTGTTCACCGTGACCTGCCCATCTTCATGCAGCACGGCCGTTACCGTCCCGACTGGGGTTTCAATGCGGTGCTGCGCGGGCTTGATTCTGCCCAAATACGCCAGGGTCACGACCAGGCCGATGGTGCCGTGGCCGCACATGCCCAGGTAGCCCACGTTGTTGAAGTAGATGACGCCGGCGGCGCAGGTTGCGTCTACCGGTTCGCACAGGAGCGCGCCCACCACCACATCGGAGCCGCGGGGCTCATTGACCACCGCCGAGCGAAAGTCATCGTGTTCGGTCCGCAAGCGGCGCAGACGCTCCGCCAACGGGCCGCGGCCCAGGTCTGGCCCGCCGCTCACCACCAGGCGCGTAGGCTCCCCGCCGGTGTGGGAATCGATCACCCGTATCTTTCGTAACCCCATTCGTCTTTCGCTCCTGAATGCGCCGCTCAGCTTCTCAGCGCCAGGGAGAGCGAGCGCTGTGAGAGACAGATTCTAGTGAGAACTCGTACGAATACAATATACGACTGCAACCGCAGGCAGATTGCTCCGCCTTTGCCCCTAGGAAGGCTGGCTGCAATTCCAAATTGCAAATTACAAGTCACTCAATTACAAAGGTGTCCGGATCACCCGCGCATGAACTACAAGGAAAGAGTCTTCTGGTGGGACACCGTCGCCATGCCGGAGGGCGAAACCGCAGCCCTGCCTGAAAAGGTGGATGTGGCGGTCATCGGCTCCGGGTTCTCAGGTCTGTCCGCCGCACGCACGCTGGCCCGGCGCGGCGCCCAGGTGGCGGTGCTGGAGGCCGAATCCCTAGGTTGGGGCGCGAGCTCGCGCAACGGCGGCATGGTGCTGACCGGAATGAAGCTGGGAGTGGGAAAGCTGGTGGCGCGTTACGGCCTGGAAACTACGCGCCAGATGTACACGGCCTCGCTCGCCTCCATTGACTGCGTGGAGCAGATCGTGCGGGAAGAGCAGATCGCCTGCGACTTCGCCCGCTGCGGGCACCTGGAAGTGGCGTGCAAGGCGGCGCATTTTGACGCTTTCCGCCGCTCCGCCGAGGTCATCGCCCGCGACTTCAACCACCACCTGCGCGTGGTTCCGCGCAGCGAATTGCCCAGCGAAATAGGTTCCAGCATCTATCAGGGCGGCCTGGTGGACGAAGTCAGCGCCGGACTGAACCCGGCGCGCTACGTGGCCGGCCTGGGCCACGCCGCTCGCAAGGCCGGGGCGCGGTTGTTCGACCGGGCGCGCGTGACCAGCATCGAACCCGCCTCACGCAACGGCAGCGGCGGATTTCAGCTGACCACGGCCCGTGGCCGGCTATGGGCGCGCGACGTCTTTGTCGGCACCAGCGGCTATACCGGTGCGGCCACCCCCGGGCTGCAGAGACGGCTTATTCCCATCGGTTCTTTCATCATCGCCACGGAGCCCCTGCCTGACGCCCTGGCCCGCGAACTCAGCCCCCGGAACCGCATGATCTTCGATTCCAAGAATTACCTGTACTACTACCGGCTTACCCCCGATAACCGCATGTTGTTCGGCGGCCGGGCCGCCTTCTTCCCGGAAACCGGCAGCACCATCCGCCGCAGCGCCGAAATTTTGCGCCGCGGCATGGTCGGGGCATATCCGCAGCTGCGCGATGCCAAAGTGGAGTACGCCTGGGGCGGCACCCTGGATTTTGCCTTCGACATCATGCCTCATGCCGGAAAGATGGATGGCATGTACTACGCCGTAGGTTATGCCGGACATGGGGTGGCGATGGCCACCTACCTGGGGAGCAAGGTGGCGGAGGCGATGTGCGGCAGGCCGGACCACAACCCCTTTGCCGAAATAGCTTTTCCCGGGGCGCCCTTGGGACTCTATAACGGCAAACCGTGGTTTTTGCCTTTCGCGGGAGTTTGGTACAAATTCCTGGATATGGTCCGCTGAGTTGCACACGTCCGAAGGTGGACATGCCTGCGGTTGAAAAGTTTGTACGGAATTTGGCACATATAACCGGACAAAACACCCCCAACTACCGGGGTTGCCAGCGACAACCGCAAACAGGGATAATATTCAAGACACCCGAACATGAAAGCCCAACACCTTCGCTCAAAGACAGCGGCAGTTCTGGGATTTGCCTGCATTGTCGCAATCGCCGGCGCCAGTGCGCTGCACGCGGCCAGC
>DASVBI010000512.1:0-8846 GCA_036375915.1 Terriglobales bacterium
CCTCGCGCGAGGCTTACCTGCGCTACGACGGACGCCCGCTGATTTTCATTTTTCCCAAGAACTCAGGCACAGACTGGAACCAGGTGCGGCAGGCAGTGGATTCCTGGCCCGAATCTGACCGGCCGCTGCTGGTCACGCAGGCCTACGGCGGCCGCTATCCCGGCGCGTTTGGCGGCTTCTACGCCTGGGTGGGGCCGGGCCAGGAAGGCTGGGCGCCCGATGGCAGCCACTGGGGCGGACAGTATCTGGAAAATTTCTACAACACCATGATTGCGAAGTATCCGGATAAGATCGCGGTGGGCGCGGCCTGGCCGGGCTTCGACGACTCCAAAGCCGCCTGGAGCCAGAACCGCCGTATCAGCCCGCGCTGCGGCAAAACCTTCGAAGACACCTTGCGCATGTTCCGCGCTTACTACAACAACTCCCGTCCCCTGCCTTTCCTGATGATTGATACCTGGAACGACTACGAGGAGGGCACGGCAATCGAGAAGGGGCTGCCGAAGTGTTAGCAGCTTCTATTAACAACCAGACTACAACGATTTCACCACAGAGGCACAGAGACACGGAGGAAAGCAATTTCAAAAATCTTTCAACATTGATGATTGATGGTGCAGGGGCAAATAGTTCTGTCGTTTACCTTGTCAATCTGGAATTGATTTTCTCTGTGTCTCTGTGGTGAGTAGATTTTTACGCGGCCCCGCTGGCCAGCTTCTGGCGCAGATCGGCGGCGATGAGCTGGCCGTGGAAGCGCCCGTTCTCGATGAAGATTTCGTTGGTGCGCGAGCCGGCCACGATCACGCCCGCCACGTAGATTCCCGGCACATTGCTTTCCAGGGTTTCCGGATCGCACACCGGACGGCACTGCTCCGGCGAAAGCTCAATGCCCATGCTGGTCAGGAAATCGTAATCAGGGTGGTAGCCGGTCATAGCGAAGACGAAATCGTTCTTGAGCACGCGCTCGCCTTCCGGGGTGTTGATGCGCACCGCCTCGGGCGTGACCTCCAGCAGGTGGCTGCGGAAGAATGCCTGGATTTCCCCGTTCTTGATGCGATTCTCGATGTCGGGCTTGATCCAGTACTTCACATGGCTGTGAATGCCCTCCTCGCGCACCACCATGGTCACGCGCGCGCCGTGGCGCCATAACTCCAGGGCGGCGATGGCGGCGGAATTCTTGGCCCCCACCACCACCACATCGGTGTCGTAATAAGGATGGGGCTCGTTGTAGTAATGCATCACCTTGGGCAGCTCTTCGCCCGGGATGTTCATGAAGTTGGGCAGGTCGTAGTAACCGGTGGCCACAATCACCTTGCGCGTGCAGTAATCGTGGATCGCATCCTTGCGGTCCACCGTGGTCACGCGAAAATCGCCATCTTCCCCGCTGAGGGTCTGCACCAGTTCGTACTGGTGCACCCGCAGGTTGTAATGCTGGGCCACGTTGCGGTAGTACTCCAGCGCCTCCTGCCGTGTGGGCTTCATGTTGGCCGTATTGAAGGGCATGTCGCCAATCTCGAGCAGCTCCGGAGTGGTGAAGAAGGTCATGTTGGCGGGGTAATGGAACAGGGAGTTGACCAGGCAGCCCTTGTCAATGACCCGGACTTTCAAGCCGGAGCGCTGGGCTTCGATGGCGCAGGCCAGGCCGGTGGGGCCGGCGCCGATCACCAGCACGTCAGTCCAGGCGTCTGGACGGGCGTGCGCCTGCTTGCGCGCCAGCGGTTCGAGAGGCTTCCTGGTCTTGAGCACGGATTTGCGCGCCTTCTTGCCGGGCTTGCGTGGCACAGGTGTTCCCCTATGCACGCGATTCTAGCATGTGCATTTTGCGCCTCCGGCGCAGCTACACACATCACATAGCCGTGTGCGCTGCGGCCTGAGCGGAGCGGGGAACGCTTGCTATAATTTTTGGTTCTCGATGGCCTCATCTTCGCCATTGCGTTCATTCCTCTTCAGGAGCTAGTCATCATGGCGACCGCGACCAAAAACCTGACGCGCACGGAGAAGGATTCGCTGGGCAGCAAGGAGATTGCCGCCGGCGTTTACTACGGCATCCAGACCGCGCGCGCCGTGGAAAACTATCCCATCTCCGGCATGCGCGCCCATCCCACCTTCATCCAGGCGCTGGGCATGATCAAGCAGGCCGCCGCTGAGGCCAACCAGGAACTGGGGCTGGTGGATGAGAAACGCGCCCGCGCCATCATCCAGGCCGCCAAAGAAGTGCAGCAGGGCAAGTGGGACCGGGAATTCGTGGTGGACGTGTTCCAGGCGGGCGCCGGCGTGAGTCTGCACATGAACAGCAATGAGGTGATCGCCAACCGCGCCATTGAGATTCAGGGCGGCAGCCTGGGCGACTACGCGGTTGTCCACCCCAACGACCACGTCAACTACGGGCAGAGCACCAATGATGTGATCCCCACCGCCATGCGTGTCAGTTCGCTGCTGGAACTGGAGAAGCTGTACCCGGTGCTGGACAACCTGGCGGCTGCCTTCGACGCCAAGGGAAAGGAATTCTGGGACATCCTGAAATCCGGCCGCACCCACATGCAGGATGCGGTGCCCATGCGGCTGGGCCAGGAGTTCGCCTCTTATGCGGGTGCCGTTCGCCGCGCCAAGGACGCGATCCGGCAGTCGGCCGAGCTGCTGCGCGAGCTCGGACTGGGCGGTTCGGCGGTGGGCACCGGCATCAACACCCATCCCGATTACCGGGAAAAGGCCATCGCCCACCTGGCCCGCATTTCCGGGCAGAAGCTCAAGCCGGTGGACGACATGCGCTACGCCATGAACTCCAACCTGGGCATGGCGGCGGTTTCTTCGGCGCTGCGCAACCTGGCTCTGGAAGTGATCCGCATCTCGAACGACTTGCGCCTGCTCTCTTCCGGGCCCAACACCGGCTTTGGGGAAATCAACCTGCCGGCGCTGCAGCCCGGCTCCTCCATCATGCCCGGCAAAATCAACCCGGTCATGCCGGAACTGGCGGCCATGGTCTCCTTCCAGGTGGTGGGCAACGACGTGGCCGTGGCCATGGCGGTGCAGGCCGGGCAACTGGAGCTGAACGTCATGATGCCCACCATGGCCTACAGCGTGCTCCAGTCCATCACCATTCTGACTAACATGCTGCGCCAGTTCACCGAGCGCTGCGTGAAGGGCATCACCGCCAACGAGAAGAAGAACGCGTTCTACGCGCAGAGCACGGTTTCGCTGGCCACGGCGCTCAACCCATACATCGGGTATGCCAAGGCGGCGGAGATTGCCAAGGAGTCCGTCGCCACGGGGCGTTCCATTATTGAGATTGCCCGCGAAAAGAAACTGCTGAGCGAAAAGGAAATTGCCGAGATTCTTGATCCCAAGCGCATGACCGAACCGCAGCGCCCGCTGGAAGCCGCGGCCAAACGGGAGGAAATAAAAGCCAAAAAATGACCGCGCTTTGCGGGCGTCCGAGCCCGCAGCGGTCATCCTGAGCGCAGCGAAGGATCTCGCCGCAGATGAACGCTGATGTACGCGGATGAACCCGAGAAAAGGTTTGCGGGAAAACCCATTAAATCAATCGGCGGGGGAGCGCTTGAGGGAAGCGCAACGGCACGTGCTCAGGCCGAGAACATTGCAAACCGCTGGGCATGAAGATGCTCATCGGTAGAGACGTTGCTTGCAACGTCTCAAGACGTAACCGGTTACGTCTCTACCGATGCTCGAAAGGTGGAAGAGTTCGTTGATAGTTCTCGAAATGCAGAGGTCCTTCGCTACGCTTCTTCGCTACGCTTCTTCGCTGCGCTCAGTCGCCCGACGCTCAGGATGACATTTCTTGTGAATGAATTTTTATCTAAAAAAGATTTATCCGCGTTGACCCGCGTTAATCCGCGGCGAAGCATTTGGGTTCATCCGCAGCCAGAAGTTAAAACGCCCAGCGCAAGAGAGTTGCGCCTACGGTGAAGCCCGCGCCCACCGAAGCCAGCATCACCAGATCGCCTTTCTTCAGCCGCCCTTCCTTGCGCGCCGTCTCCATGGCCAGCGGGATAGTGCCGGCGGTGGTGTTGCCGTAGCGGTCAATGTTGATGATCACGCTTTCCTCGCGCAGACCCAGCCGGTCAGCGGTGGCGGTGATGATGCGCTTGTTGGCCTGATGGGGAATGAAGGCGTCAATATCGCTTCCCTTCAGGTTATTGCGCGTCAGCACCCGTTCGCAGACTTCGGCCATCTTGCGCACGGCGTACTTGAACACTGCCTGCCCATCCTGGTGAACGTAGTGCATCTTCTTGTCCACGGTTTCGTGAGTGGAAGGATGCAGGCTGCCGCCGCCAGGCATGTAGAGCGAGCAACCGCCCGAACCATCCACCTCGTGCAGATAGTCAATGATGCCTTCGGAGTCGCCGCTGGCGGGCTCCAGCAGCACCGCGCCCGCGCCGTCGCCGAAAATCACGCAGGTGGCCCGGTCGGTGTAGTCAATGATGGACGACATCGTGTCGGCGCCGATGACCAGCACGTTCTGGTGCGCGCCCGTACACACGAATTGCGCGCCCGCCTGCAGCGCGTACACGAAGGCCGAGCAGGCGGCGGACAGGTCGAATCCCCAGGTGCCGGAGGCGCCCAGCTTGTGCTGCACCAGGCAGGCGGTGGAGGGAAAAAACATGTCGGGTGTAACCGTGGCCACGATGATGGCGCCGATGTCCTTGGCCTGCAACCCGCGCTGGGCAAGCGCTCCCCGCGCCGCCTGCACCGCCAGGTCGCTGGTCGCCATGCCTTTCTCCACCAGGTGGCGCTCGCGGATCCCAGTGCGCTCCATGATCCACTCATCGGTGGTGTCTACCATCTTTTCCAGATCCTGATTGCTCAAGATGCGTGGAGGCACATAGGTGCCCAACGCGGTGATCTTGGCCCGCCGCAGATTGCTCAATGATTTCTCCCGGAACAAAAGAGATATTCTGACGGATGAAGGGCGGCATTGTCTAACCCAAATCAAAACCACTCACCACAAAGGACACGAAGGAAGGCAGAGAACAAATTCCTGAAAGGCCCAGGTGTCGTGTGGTGAAGGTTTGTCGGCGCAGTCGCGGATGCCGGGAGCTGCTAAAATAGTGCCGGTCAGGCATCGGTCCTACGCGACGCAATCCCGCCAACCCCGCCAGGTCCGGAAGGAAGCAACGGTAACGGGCTCGTGCGTGTGCAGTGGGTTCCCGGTGCCTGGCTTTTTTACCTATCTAGCTGGCTAGCTCTCTAGCTGACTGGCCACACGCTGCCTGGGCCGCCTTGCTCCCCATATCGTGCCCATATACGCGAGATGCTTCGGCCCTAAGGACCTCAGCATGACGCCTTTTTATGTGGTAACGCCTGCCAACCAAACTGGACCGCTAGATAGCCAGGCAGCTAGCCAGCTATTCCGAGGCGCCGGTGCAGGTGTCGGAGATTTTGTTGATGCTGGCCACGGTCAGCCGGCGTTCCGGCCGGCTGAAGCTGCTGGCCGTCTGCTTCTCCCTGGGCGGGACGCGCTCTTCCAACTTTCCGCTCACTTCCACCTGCTGGCCGTCAAACGCGCTTAATTGCTTATCGCTGCCGGTGAGCATGTAAACCATATGCTGGTCGTCCACCAAGCGGTATTGGCGAAGCGCTCCGCTGAGGCAGCCGCGAATGGTGGCCTGGTTCGCGTTGGGCGAATTCGCCGGAGGCGTGTTGCTGTTCTGCTGTGCGGCAGTCCAGGCAGCTGTGAGAACGAAAACCACGATGAGCAGAAATGTTTTTCTCATGGCCGATATTTCCGCCAATAAGATTAGACACTCTGCTGCCGACTTGCAAGGCAGAGTAAACATCAGAAGAACCGCAACGGGCGAGAATCAGCGCAGCTAGCATCACTCAAAGCATCGCCCTGCGATATAAACAGCGGGAGCATGATTCCAGGGCGACCGTCAGCATCGCATTTGGGACGCCATGAGAGTAGCCCGCCACTTCAGTGGCGGGAAGGCAGTCTTCCCACGATCCAGTCGCGGAGGGACGACTGCATGTCAGATGTCGTCCTTATTTTCAGTCGTCCCTGACGGGACTTTGGATACCTTGTGTCCTTTTTCCCGCCAGTGAACTGGCGGGCTACTCTCATCCGGTCTCTACGAGACCGGGCACTTGAAACGGTGCTGCTCGCTTTCCAGAAAAAACAATCGCAGAATCCGAAGAGCGGGAATTCCACTAAGCTCTCGAGTTATTCAAAGCGCAGCGCTTCGATGGGGTCCAGGCGCGCCGCCTTGCGCGCCGGATAGAAGCCGAAGAACACGCCCACGCCGGCGGAAAAGATCACCGCCGCCACAATGGCCAGCGGCGATACCAGCACTGCCCAGCCCAGCAGCTTGCTGATAATCAGCGACGAGCCTACGCCGAAGAAAATCCCGGCCGCGCCGCCCATCAGGCTGAGCACCACGGCTTCAATCAGGAACTGGCGCTGCACATCTTCTTCGGTCGCGCCAATGGCCATGCGCACGCCAATTTCGCGGGTGCGTTCGGTCACCGAGACCAGCATGATGTTCATGATCCCGATGCCGCCCACGATCAGCGAAACCCCGGCGATGGAAGCCAGCAGCATAGTCATCACCCGAGAAGACTGGTCGGCAAGCTGGGCCACGTCGGCCAGATTGCGCACCATGAAGTCGTCATCCTGCCCGGGGCGGATGCGGTGCCGGTCGCGCAGCAGCGCCGTGATTTCCTCCTGCGCCGCGTAGGTGGCGTCCTTGGAAACCGCCGACACCACGATGTAGCGCAGCCAGGGCTCGCCCGTGAGCTTCTTCTGCAGGGTGGTGATGGGCACAAAAATGACGTCGTCCTGGTCCTGCCCCATGGCCGCCGACTGCCCCTTGGTGCTGAGCACGCCCACCACCTTGAAGGGCAGGTTGGAAATGCGCACCGTCTGGCCCAGCGGCTCCTCGGCGCCGAACAGGTTCTGGCGCACGGTGGCGCCGATCACGGCTACGTCGGCGGCGGAGGTCACATCGCTTTCCGTAAAGGAAACGCCTTCCTGCATCGGCCAGGAGCGGATATCGAAGTACTGCGGCTCAGTGCCTTGAACGTTGGTGAACCAGTTGTCGTCGCCGAACACCACCTGGGCGGTGGTCGAACTGCCGGGCGCGGCCTCCTTCACCGCCGGAGCCTGCTGCACGATGGCTTTCATGTCGTCATAGACCAGGGTCTTAGTCTGGCCCCAGCCCAGGCGCAGGCCGCCGCGGTTGACGGTGCCGTTGGAGACAAAGAGCATGTTCGAGCCCATGGCGGAAATCTGGTCCTGTACCTGCTTGCTGGCGCCCTGGCCCACGCCCACCATGGCGATGACCGCGCCCACGCCGATGATGATGCCCAGCATGGTCAGCGCGGAGCGCATCTTATTGCGCGACAGCGCCCGCATCGCAATTCGCAAAATGGATAGCAGGTCCATAGGTCCTCTCAGTCCTCCACCGTGGGCATAGTCTTCAGCAGCTCGGCCGCGCGGGGACGCTCCTTCACCGGCTCATCGCGGCGGATTTTGCCGTCGCGGAACACGATAGTGCGTTTGGCGAAGCGGGCGATATCGGGCTCATGCGTCACCAGCACGATGGTCAGTCCGCCCTCGTTCAGCGTCTGAAAGATCTGCATGATCTCCACCGAGGTGCGGCTGTCCAGGTTGCCGGTGGGTTCGTCCGCCAGCAGGATAGACGGCCGGTTCACCAGGGCGCGGGCGATGGCCACCCGCTGCTGCTGCCCGCCGGAGAGCTGCGAAGGAAAATGCTCCATGCGATCTGCCAGGCCGACTAGTTGCAGCGCTTCCTGCGCGCGCTGCAGCCGCTCCTGTTTGGGCAGGCGAGCGTACAAAGTGGGCAGCTCCACGTTTTCCAGCGCTGTGGTGCGCGAGAGCAGGTTGAATCCCTGGAAAACAAAGCCCAGCTTGCGGTTGCGGATGGCGGCCAGCGCCTTCTTATCGCGCTGAGAAACATCGGTACCATCCAGCAGGTAGCGCCCGCTGGAGGGCTTATCCAGGCAGCCGAGCAGATTCATGAAAGTGGATTTGCCGCTGCCGCTGGCGCCCATGATGGCCACAAACTCGCCGCCGGCAATTTCCACGCTCACCCCGCGCAGGGCATGCACCTTGCTCTCGCCCAGGTCGTAGTACTTGTGCACATCCTCCACGCGGATCACAGGCCGGCTCAGTTCCCCCAGCCCAGCCTGCTCAATCAGTTCGCTGTGGGTGATGGCCGCCATCAGTGCATCCTCGTCATGCCGCCTGCCAGCCCGCCGGACTTCTGAGTGATGTTCATGGAGCCCGTCACCAGCTGATCCCCGGGCTGCAGGCTGCCCTTCAGCAGCTGGGCCACTTCCGTATCGCTGTGGTCGGTGATTCCAGTGCGGAGCAACACCGGCTGCAGCGATTTATCGGCCGCCAGCTTCCACACCACGCTCACATCGTGGCGCGGTACGCGCGCCACGCTGCTGCCGCCCGCCGACTTGCTGGCGCTGGTTGCGCCGTTGGGCGCCGCGCCACCCAGCTGGTTGATTCCGTACTTCTCATATGCCGCCCGCAGCTGCTCCGGCTTCAGGTCGGGCTTGAAGCGCAGCGCCGTGTTGGGTACTTCCAGCACGTTCTGCGCGGTGGCTACAGGAATATTCACGTAGGCGGTCATACCCGGAAAAAGCTTCATCTGCGGGTTGTCAAACGCAATCACCGTGTCGTAGGTGACCACGTTCTGCACCGTCGTAGGGTTCAGACGGATTTGCACCACCTTTCCCTGAAAGGTCTGGTTGGGATAGGCGTCCACCGTGAAGGTGGCTGCCTGGCCGACCTTGATGTTGCCCACGTCAGACTCGTCGGTTTGCGTGTCCACCTGCATCTTGGTCAGGTCCTGGGCGATGTTGAA
>DASVBI010000429.1:0-4245 GCA_036375915.1 Terriglobales bacterium
CACCGTGGGCGAAATCTGCGAGGCCCTGCGCGAGGTGTATGGAACGTACACCGAGGTGAGCATCACGTGAATTGGGTAATCGGGTGATTGAGTAATTTGTAATTTGTAATTGCAACCTTCCCTACTGTCATCCTGAGCGAGCGCGAATTGAGAGGGCGAAATGAGCGCGAGTCGAAGGACCTTGCGTTTGCGGCCTGGCTCCTGGCAGCATCATGCGTTCTAAGCTGACAATTACCAATTACAAATTGCTCAATTACAAATCTACGTCAGTCCGCCGCCATCTCCGCCGCCACATAGCCTTCTTCTTTCTTGCTGAGCGTGACCAGCGCCACGCTGGCGATCACAATTGCCGTTCCCACCAGCATATTGGTGGTGACGCGCTCGCCGGCCAGCGCCCAGCCCAGAAACACGGCCACAATGGGATTGACGTAGCAGTGGGTGGTGACCCGGGCGGCGGTGGTCACCTTCATCAGCCAGGTGTAGGCGCTGAAGGCCACCAGCGAACCGAAGATGATCAGGTAACCCAGCGCCCACAGAGAACGGGAAGAGACTTCGGCCACGCGCACGCGCTCGCCGGCTGCCCCGCCCACCAGCAGCAGCATGATTCCGCCCACCAGCATCTGCATGGCGGCGAACATCGCGGTTGAGGTGTTGCTGCGCACACCGCGGGCGTAGATGGCGCCCACCGACCAGAACATTCCCGCCGCCAGCACCGCCGCTGCAGCCAGGGCGCTTCCCTGCCGCGCGCCGGTTTCAAACAGCACCGCCACGCCCACCATCCCCAGAGCCAGGGCGCCCAGGGTGCGCAGGGAAAGGCGCTCCTGGCCGGCCAGGCGCGCCAGCACCACCATGACCAGAGGTTCGGCGGCAACCAGCAGCGCGGCCAGGCCCGAACTGACCCGCACTTCCGCCCAGGCCAGCAGCCCGTGGCCGCCCAGGAACTGCAGCGCGCCGCCAATCAGCGCCGCTCTCCACGCGGCGCGTGCCGCCGTCTTCTCCCCCCGCAGGAACAACACGGCCAGCAGCAGCGCGCCCGCGGTCAGGTGGCGGGCACCCATCATCAGCAGCGGCGGCAAGCCTTCCACGGCGAAGCGGATGGCCAGGTAGGTGGAGCCCCAGATCACATAAATGGCGAAGAAGGCCGCCAGGAGCTTAAATGTGGTCACGCCGGAATGGATTTGTCGCATGTCGGCCGCCCGCCCGTTTGATAACCAGCTACTGCAAACTTGATGGTTAGCATTGTAGGTCCGGCTGACCTAACCTGTCAAATCAGTATTGGGGGTTATAATGGGAGCGGTGGCTGAGCCTGAAACCCATCCCGAACCGCTGTGCGTCCGCTTCGTCAATACGGTGGACTGGCGCGACGATCCGGCGCGCCGCAGCGATTGCCTGAAGAGCTATTCCGACCTGCTGCACTGGGCGAGCCATGCCGGCGCTATTCCGCCGCGGATCGCCCACAAGCTGGCGCATGAGGCTGGCCAGCATCCCGCGGCCGCGCAGGCTGCCTTCACCCATGCCATTTTGGTAAGGGAAGCGCTGGCCTCGGTATTGGCGGCGGCAATTCAGGGGAGCCAGCCTCCGGCCGACGACCTGCGGCGCTTCAATGCCGCCCTGGGAGAGTGCGGAGAGCACCTGCGCCTGGCCGGCAGCAAAGGCCAATTCCACCTGGACTGGGACAGCGACCGCAGCTTCGAGCGCGTGCTGTGGCCGGTGGTGCGCTCCGCCGCCGACCTGGTAACTTCGGCTGGCCTCCAACGTCTACGCATATGCGAAGGCGAGGGCTGCGGCTGGTTGTTCCTAGACACCACCCGCAACCGCAGCCGCCGCTGGTGCAACATGGCTTCCTGCGGCAACCGGGCCAAGGTCAAACGCTTTTACGAGAGGCACAAAGGTCAATGAAACGCGCCATCCGCCACCTGCAGCAGTCCGATCCGGTCATGGCTGCGATTATCGAGCGCATCGGGCCGTTCAAAATGCGCTACCGCGAGCCCAGCTTCGACGCTATGGCCCGATCCATCGTCTTTCAGCAATTGCACGGCAAGGCCGCGGCCACGATCTTCGAGCGCGTGCGGGCTGCCTGTCTGTCTGGAAGCGGTAATGGCTTGTGTGGAGACGGAGCTTCGCCCCGTCCAGGGCGGGGCACAGCCCCGCCCCCACACAATCGGGATGGGCTCACTCCCGCTTCCATCCTGGCGCTCAGCGAAGCGCAACTGCGCGCCTGCGGGCTGTCGCGCCAGAAGCTGAGCTACCTGCGCGACCTGGCCCAGCGCACCGCCTCCGGCGAAATTGATTTCGCGCGGCTGCCAGGCATGTCCGATGAAGAGGTGATCGAGCACCTGACGCGGGTGAAAGGCATCGGCGTATGGTCGGCGCAGATGTTCCTCATCTTCGCTCTGCGCCGGCCCAACGTGATGCCCACCGCCGACTACGGCATCAATGTGGCCATCAAGCGGGCCTACCGCAAGCGCCAGATGCCCAAGCCCAAACAGATTCTGAAGATTTCGCGTGCCTGGCATCCTTATTGCTCGGTCGCCTGCTGGTATTTGTGGCGCTACGCCGAACTCAAAGACGGAAAATAAATACCGCCGAGCACGCGGAGGACGCAGAGGTTTTGACGGAATTGTTTCCTCCCGTCCTCTGCGGCGTTCATTTGCCTTCCGTGACCGGCTCCGCCCTTTATGGTTAAATGAAGGGTTCGATGGTGGAGGAGCGCAAAATCCGCGTGCTGGTGGCCAAGCCCGGCCTGGACGGCCATGACCGGGGCGCCAAGGTAATCGCCCGCGCCCTGCGCGATGCCAGCATGGAAGTCATCTATACCGGCCTGCGCCAGACTCCGGAGATGGTGGTCAACGCCGCTCTGCAGGAAGATGTGGACGTGATCGGCCTCTCCATCCTTTCGGGCGCGCACAACGCCATCGTGCCGCGCGTGATGGAACTGCTGCACCAGAACAAAATGGAAGACGTACTGGTGCTGGTGGGCGGGATCATCCCCGACCAGGATATGGAAGGCCTGAAGAAAGCCGGCGTGGGCGGCATTTTTCAGCCCGGCACCTCCATGGACGAGATTGTGGAGTTCATCCGCAAGAACGTGCGGCCGCACAAGATGGCGGCAGGCTGAAAACCGGCATTTAGCACTGGGCAATTGGCATTTGACCTTATTGCCGGCGCCGAAAAGTGCGGTGGCTAAGTGCCAAACACTCATTGCAGCTTCTTCATGACCACCCGCCAACGCGAACTGATCGAGAACGCCGCTGGTCCGGCTCCCTGGTACTGGAAGACGTTTCCAGTCGTCGAAGCGACTTCAGGCCAGGAGTTTGAGTGGCGCTACCACGGCGACCAGGGCGAATTGCCTTACCTGGTGACGCTGGGTTTGGAGCAGGAAGCGCACACGCCGCGCCTGGCGCTCAACACCTACTGCCGGGCCTTCGGGCTCCCGGGCAAGCGGTTCGGCATCTGGTGCCCGGAGCCGCGCACCCTGCGTCTGCTGTGCTTCGATCCCGACCAGCTCAAGGCGTTCTCTTTTGTGGACATCGTGGGCTGGTTCAAGCAGTCCACCGAGCGGGTGTACTCCGCCACCGAGCCGCTGGCCGAATTTGAAATCAACTCAGCCCTGCCCGAGGGCGTGCACAAGGTGGAGGTGCCTGAGCCTTTCCGCACGCTCGATGAACTGCTGCTGCTGACCTCCTACCCGGCGCGCACCCGCGACGATGCCGCCTGCGCCATCTATGTTCTGTACCCGCAGGCAGGGCTGGTGGAAGTAGTGCCCCAGAAATGGTTCACCCCTAATCAGTATGACGTGGGCCGGCAGTGGATTTCGCGCGTGGCCCGCGATCCCGGCAGCCACCGCATCCTGGGCGAAGCGGTCCGCGTGGGCACCTTCGAGTTGACCGAAGACGGACAGCAAGTGGAGCGGTGGCTGAGTACCAGCACTTAGCATTCAACACTCAGCATTCAGCCCGTGAACACTGGCAGCCGGCTGAATGCCGATGGCTGAGTGCTGATGGCTATTTGTAATTTGGCAATTTGTAATTTGTAATTGAAACCCGCCGGGCCCGTGTGGTTTGGCGCAAATTGCAGATTACCAATTACCAATTACAAATCCGCCACGGCATCCGCATCCTGCAGCTCTCCTCGCCTGACGGCAGCAACCGCCTGACCCGCGCCTGCGTGCTGGAGTTAGCCGCGGCGATCCGCGATCTGGCACTTACTGCCCAGCCACTGATCATCACCGGCAATGATCGGTTC
>DASVBI010000736.1:0-11768 GCA_036375915.1 Terriglobales bacterium
GAGGTTGAGCCGGTTTGCGGGCGTGAGCGAAGCGGGAGCCCGCAGGCGAAATCCTGAGCACAGCGAAGGACCTGGCCGAGCAAAGAGATCGAATGCAGTTCACAGAACAATACGACGTAGTGGTGGTGGGCGCCGGGCACGCGGGGTGTGAGGCCGCGATGGCGGCGGCGCGCATGGGCCTGCGCACGGCGCTTTACACCCTCAACGTGGACCTGATCGCCCAGATGTCGTGCAACCCGGCGGTGGGCGGCATCGCCAAGGGGCACCTGGTGCGGGAAGTGGACGCGCTGGGCGGCATCATGGGCGAGGTGACCGACGCGGTAGGCATTCAGTTCCGCTTGCTGAACACCTCCCGCGGCCCGGCGGTGTGGTCGCCGCGGGCGCAGTGCGACAAGCAGGCCTACCGGCTGAAGATGCGCGAGGTGCTGGAATCGCAACCCAATCTGAAGATCAAGCAGGCGGAAGTGGCGGAGCTGCTGGTGGAACCGGTCGACGGTCTACGGTCGACGGCTGACGGCCAAACCGGGGAGTCGGGAGCAGCAACGCAAGGTCCTCCGACTCGGGGCTCTTCCGTTCAGTCGCCCCTCGCTCGGGATGACAATGGGAATAGCCGTCAACCGTTGACTGTAGACCGTCGGCTTATCTGCCGCGGCATCAGGCTGCGTGACGGCCGCACCGTCGCCGCCAACGCGGTCATCATCACCACCGGCACCTTTCTCAACGGGCTGATTCACTGCGGCGAGCAGCAATATCCGGCGGGGCGCAGCGGTGAGCCGCCCTCGGTGCTGCTGGGCGAGTCGCTGAAGCGGCTGGGCCTGCGCGGCTGCCGCCTGAAGACCGGTACGCCGCCGCGGCTGGACGGCCGCAGCATTGACTGGTCACGCTTTCAGGCGCAGCCCGGCGATTCCGATCCCACGCCCTTCAGCTTTCGCACCCGGCGCGTGGCGCACGCCGATTCGCAGGTGCCTTGTTACATCGCCTATACCACCGAGGAAACGCACCGTATCATCCGCGAGAATGTGCACCGCTCGCCCATGTACAGCGGGCAGATCAAGTCTATCGGGCCGCGATACTGTCCTTCCATCGAGGACAAGATCGTCAAATTTCCCGATAAGGAAACCCACCAGCTGTTCCTCGAACCCGAGGGCCTGAAGACGCATGAAATCTATGTCAACGGCATGAGCACCTCCCTGCCCATTGAGGTGCAGCTGGCCATCATCAAGTCGGTGCCCGGGCTGGAGACGGCGGAGATGCTGCGCCCCGGCTACGCCATCGAGTACGACTCCATTGATCCCACCGAGCTGCAGCGGACGCTGGAGACGAAGAAGATCGAGCGCCTGTTCCTGGCCGGGCAGATCAACGGCACCAGCGGCTACGAGGAAGCGGCGTGCCAGGGCATCATGGCGGGCATCAATGCCGCGCTGCAGGTGAAGGGCGAACCGGCGCTGACCCTGGACCGCACCGAGGGTTATACCGCCATCCTGATTGACGACCTCATCAGCAAGGGCACCAACGAGCCCTACCGCATGTTCACTTCGCGGGCGGAGTTCCGGCTGCATCTGCGGATTGACAACGCCGACCGGCGGCTGACGCCGCACGGGCGCCGGGTGGGGCTGATTTCCGACGCCGCCTGGGCCGACTACGCTGCGAAACAGGAACGCATGGCGGCGCTCAAGCAGGTGCTGGAAACGGCGCGCGTCAACGGTCTTCCGGCCGTGCTGGCGGAAAAGGTGGGCAATGTGGCGGGCGCGACTTACGCCCAGTTGCTCAAGCGTCCGGAAGTAGACATCGTGGAACTGGCGCCCGGGCTCCTCCCGCTAATGCCGGAGTTCTTCGCCGCTTCGGATCTGCGTCCATCCGCGTTAATCCGCGGCGAATTAAAGTCGGTGGAAACCGAGATCAAGTACGCCGGCTACCTGGAGCAGCAGCAGCGCGCCATCGAACGCCTGAAGAAGGCGGAGCAGCGCACGATTCCGGAATGGTTCGACTACAAGAACGTGAGCGGGCTCTCGCGCGAGATGCAGGAAAAGCTGCAGCGGGTGCGGCCGCGCACCCTGGGCCAGGCCAGCCGCATTCCCGGGGTAACTCCGGCGGCGGTATCGCTGGTGAACGTGTACATTGAAATTCAGGCGCGGCGCGGGCCGGGCTCGTTGCCCGCCTGAAACAGGCGCGCCAAAGCCATCTAAGCGACGGTGAGATTGCAAGTTGTGGCGGCGGGACGCCGCCACGACAGCCGGCGGGACGCCGGCGCTACACAGGTTCAGATCATCCTCAACGGGAATCGCTCAGCTCTTCTTCTTCTCGGCTTTTGGCTTGGAGTCCTTCTTCTCTTCTTTGGCTTCCGGCTTGCTTTCCGACTTAGCGCCGCCCTCGGAAGTCGAGCCGGCTGAGGACTTGCGGGCATAATCGGTCACATACCAGCCGGAGCCCTTGAACTGCACCGCGGGCGCGTGCAGCACCTGTTCCACTTTGCCGCCACATTCCGGGCAGCGGGTTACCGGCTTGTCGGAAAATTTCTGGATGCGCTCGAAGCGATGCCCACACTTCTTACATTGGTACTCGTAGATTGGCACCCCAACTCCTGAAGAACGAGAGATTCTGCTTGTGATTCTAGGTATGGGCTGGCGGAACGTCAATCGCGGCGCGGTTTCAGGGGCCCAACGCGTGCGCCAGCGCGGCGCGGTGTAGACTCGGGCCATGAGCGCAGGGGAGGGCCAGGAACGCAAGCCGGGGCTGTTTCTGGTGGGCACGCCCATCGGCAACCTGGAAGACATTACCCTGCGTGCCCTGCGCACGCTGAAGGAAGTGGACCTGATCGCCTGCGAAGACACGCGCCAGACGCAGAAACTGCTCACCCATTACAACATTGCCGCGCCCACCGTCAGCTACCACGAACACAATGAGATGACGCGCTCGGCGGAACTGGTGAAGAAACTGGAAGAAGGGGCGCGGGTGGCGCTGGTCACCGATGCGGGCATGCCCGGCATTTCCGATCCCGGCTACCGGCTGATTGCGCTGGCCATCCGGCATCACATTCCTGTAGTTCCGATTCCGGGTCCGGCGGCATTTCTGGCGGCGCTGGTGGCCAGCGGCCTGCCCACCGACTCTTTTCGCTTCAGCGGATTTCTGCCCGCCAAGCAGGGGCAGAGGCGGGAGATACTGGAGAGCATTAAGGATTCGCCACGCACGCAAGTGTTCTACGAGGCACCGCATCGCATTCGGGCTGCGCTGGAAGACGTGGTGGCGGTGCTTGGCCCGGACCGGCCGGTGGTGATCGCCCGCGAGGTCACCAAGCTGCACGAAGAGTTCTTGCGCGGGCGTGCAGAAGAAATACTGGCGAGAGTGGCGGAGCGGGAGTTGAAGGGGGAAATCACCCTGCTGATCGGAAAGTCTGAAACCGGGGACCGTCCCGCAACCGGCTCACCCGCAGTGCGCCAACGCTTGGAGCAAATCATGGCTCAGGAGAAACTGGATGAGAAGGCGGCGCTGAAGAAAGTAGCAAAAGAACTGGGCCTCTCCCGCAGCCAAGCCTACCGCGAACTGCAGCGCAGCAAGTAAATTCCTTTGCGCCGATCGGGTTACTCCATCTTCAAGGGAGCGTCAATGGTTCCGACCAGGCCGGTGCGGCCGTCCTGCACAGCGAGGCGGAGTTGGGTGGCGCCGGCGGGTGGAGTCAAATCCATGTGCAGCATCATTCCGTGCTGCAGAATCTGCTGGTAGACGTTGCTGTTGAAGGTTTGGTCCACCTTCTGGCTTTCGCTGCTCAGCAACTTTCCATTTTGCGAAAAGCCGGTGACGTAGAACAGCACATTCATCTTCTTGCCATCGGATGCATCTTCGGCGGAGAGGGTCCTGACATCCACCAGGAAGTCCACTCCCACCTTGCCTTTGGCATTGGGCGAGGGCAGCACCCGCGCGGAGAAGGCCACCTGGGTGGCGGGCACCGCGTTGCCAAGAGCGGCGGCCACTTCCTGGGCCGGCTTATAGCCCTTGACCTGCGTCGGATCGAGCGCGAAGTAGCCGCGCCGGTATTGCAGGTTGAGGCCCTGCCGATTCACTTTAACCTTAATCGAACGGTAGTTGCCGTCCCACTTCCGGTTGGAGGTGTAGTAGCCCAGGGTGTAGGTGGCGGAAGTATCTTCCAGGGCGCGCTCCACGCCCTGCTTGATTTCATTTTGATTCACGTAAGCGCGGCCGCCGGTGTCGCTGGCCATCTGCCGCATAACTTCCTGAGCATCCTGGTTGAGGTTGATGGAAAGTCCGCGGGCATCCACCGGATAAATCGCGATCTGAGCCGCGGAAAGGCGGGCGTCAGCCTCGCGAATCTGGTCGGCACCTGCATTGCGAGCGGTGGCGGCGTAGTCGCCCGCACTGTGCTCCCCCACACGGCGGGTGTCAAAGCTGGGCAACGTTTCGGAGAGTTCGGTGTCAGTCACGCTTCGGTTTTCCGGGTTGAGCGTAAAAGGGAGATCGCCGGTGACCCAGATCACGGCCTTGCGTCCGGGCAAACCTCCCAGACCCCGCGCCAGTTCGTCCAGGGCCTCAAAGGTGATTCCCGTTCTGCGCTCAAGATCATAGCCAGTCTGGGCCTGAGCAAAATCCTGCAGCGCATTGCGCATAAAAAACGGCGCCACGCTCAAGGCGGCGGCGCCGCCGTGGAGAGGATTGCCGAGGCTTCCGGCGTCGATTGCGGTTGCCGACCTGGTACCGGCATCCAGGCCGGTGACGGTGGAATTGGGCGTGGGAACGCCCGCGCCAACCGGAGCAGTCGTCGCCGCGCTAGAACTGGTAAACGGCCGTTGCTGAGGAGAATAACTCTCTAGCGCGTTGTAGAGCAGCTGCGGATCGGTGGTGAAGTCCTGCAGCATATGCAGGGAGTCGGTCAGGGTAAGCACGGCCATGCGCTGGCCGGGCTTGTATTGCTCGCGAACGAACTTGAGCATCTGCAGGCGGGCGTAAGCCTGGTCTTTGAACTGCGTGTTGCAGGCATCGAGCAGCAACACCGTAATCGGACTGCCGGGCGAGCGGTACTGCGCGCGATTGGAATAGATGCCGGACGGAAGGGCAGGACCGGGCGCCGGCGGCTGGTTTTGCTCCGGGGTGACAAACACCGAGATCTTCTGCTTTTTTCCGTTCTCCTCCAAGGTAAAGTCTTCGGGCTTGAGGCCGGGAACCGCCTTACCTTCTTTGTCGGTAGCGACCATATCCACCAGCACCATGTGGGTAGTAACCCGGATGGTGGGAGGAGGAACCTGCACCTCCGAGGTCTGCTGTGCCAAGCCTGTGTTCTGACTGGCCAGCATGGCGAACAAACCCAGCAGCGCTGCGAGTTGGCGAAGATAGGTGCGTAACATAAGGCTCCCTCCGGCATATTCAGGGTGCTGGCAAAGGCCTGGTCATGGCCGGAACAAACCAGGATGGCCGCAGGAGGAACGAACGTGAGCAGGAGATAGCGCCATCGAGGAGTAGCCAGTTGGGCGGCCGCCCGTCACCAACGTTATTGTCAGGAATGCTGTCAAGAACGCCCGGATTGTAGCTCAAGTTCTATCCGACGGCGGAGACTTTACAATCGGGGGCCATCCGTTTCCTGGTTACTAAAACGGACCGGCGTTCTACGTCTCCGGTAACTGCCGGCTGACCGTCAGAGCGACATCTAACCTATTGCAGAACAGCACTTTGGCAGTAGCTGCAAAAGAAGAGCCGACTGACATCAGGCGGGCATTTCCCGTTTGCCCCTGACCAGCAGAACGGCTAAGCTTGGGGGGAGCATCCTCCTGCTGTTAGCGACTGGAGGCGCCACCCAGAGACGCATGGAGAGGATACTGGCCGGCATCGTCATCGTCCCGGGCGTTGTCGCCCTGCTGCTGTTTCTGGTCTTTACCTACCTTTACCAGCAGAGCCGGCAAGCCTACTTCCGCGCCTGGCAAATCGGCTGGGGAGCGTACTGCGCCTATTACGGCCTGGTGGCGCTGGACTATTACGCCGCGCATCCTTCGCCGGCGGTGTACTTGATTTCCAATCTGCTGCTGGTGGGGATGGCCATGGCCATCTTCATCTCCACCCGCCTGATGGAGGAGCGCTTCCGATTGCTGCGCTCCGATTACGCCCTGGCTGGAGCTCTGGTGGGCATCGCCGTTTGGAGCGTCGCGGCGCGTTACAGGCTCGGCGTTTTCCGGCTGGATGTAGAGCCCCACCCCCACTTGCGGCTGGAGTTGGGCATTGCGGCAGTGCTGCTGTTCTGCGCCCTGCGTTTTTACCGTTATGCGCGGCAGCGTGATTCGCTGGGCTACCGCCTGCTCTCGCTGTCACTGGTTCTGTGGTCGGTGCTGCTGGCCTTCCGCCAGTTCCATTACCGTTTCGAAGAACTGTTCGGACGCTTTGGGCACTTCCTGGGCCCGGTGCCGCAAATGTTGCTGGGCATTGGGATGCTGATGGTGCTGTTTGAAAATGAGCGGCGGGCAGTGCAGGAGAACGCGCTGGCATTTTCCACTCTGGAAGTGGACACCAGCACCCTGCTCTCGCCGGAGGAACTACGTCCGGGGATGGAAAAGATCCTTAACCGGCTGGCTCGGCTGGTGCCGGCGGCGCGAGCCTGCCTGCTGATCAACGAGCGCTGGCGCTCGGTGTTGCCTTCGGCGCAAGCAGGCCTCAGCGAAGAATTCCTGCGCCAGTTGGAAGAACTGCGGGCCAGCGAATACCTCAGCGAACAGGCGTATCGCGGGGGGGGAGTAGGCACGCTGCACAACCTGCCGCAGGGCGCTGAACCTATGGCTCCGGCCGGAGGACAGCTGGCGCGGGTGCGGGAGGCGCTGTCGCAAGAAGGCGTGCGCAACCTGACTGCGCTCAACCTGCAAACGCGGGAAAACAATTTCGGGGTAATCGTAATTCCCCACACCCGCAAGCGGCTGTGCAGTTCCTCGCAAACACGGTTGTTGCTGGGCGTGGCCCTGCAGGTCGGCATGACCCTGGAGAACTACGTGGTCATGCACGAGGCCCACCGGCGCAGCAAGGAATACGAACTGCTTACGGAGATCGGCAAGGCCATCAGCTCGCGCCTGGACAAGGACGAAATTCTGCTCACGGTTAAAAAAGAACTGGGCCAGCTGTTCGATACCAGCCATTTCTACATTGCTTTCCAGGAAGGGGAGGAAGTTCATTTTGAGCTGGAATTCACCGACGGCCATTTGCAGCGCAAGCGCTCGCGCAAGGCGGCCAACGGGATCACCGAGTACATCATCCGCACCGGGCAGCCCCTGCTGGTGCGCTCGGAAATGGACAAGACGCGGGAGCGCATTGGCGCGCGCTTTGTGCCCGGCCGTCCGGCAAAATGCTTTGCCGGTGTGCCCATCCTGCTGAATGGCAAACCGGCGGGAGCGATGGCGGCCATGAATGTGGAGCGCGAGTTCGCCTACGAACAGCGCGACCTGGAACTGCTGCGCACGGTGGCGGGACAGGTGGCGGTGGCGGTGGAGAACGCCCGCCTGTTCGCCGATCAGCAGGAGCGCGCCCGGCATCTGACGTTCCTGAACAACGTCTCCAAAACCGCCATCTCCAGCGAAGATGCGCAGCAGATGCTGGCCGAGATCGTGGGCGAAATCCAGAAGAACTTCCAGTTCGACCACATCGGTATCGGCATCCTCGACTATGCCACCAAGGACATCGAGATCAAGGCGGAGGCGGGCACCACCGCCAAGGCGCTGGGCAAGCGCATTCCCCTGGGCGTAGGCATTGTGGGGCGGGTGGCGCGCACCAACGAAATGGCGCTGGTGCAGAACACCGACGACGGCCACCTGCTGGGCATTCTGCGCGAGTCGCGCTCCGTGCTCTGCCTGCCCATCACTTACGGCGACAGCATGCTGGGCGTGCTCAACGTGGAGAGCCAGCGGGAAAACGCGTTCAGTCCGCAGGACGTGCTCATCATGAACACGCTGGCTGACCTGCTGGCCACGGCGCTGCACAACGCCTTCGTGTTCCAGAAACTGCAGCAGCAGTCCATTACCGACGGCCTGACCGGCATCAAGACGCGGCGCTTCTTCTGGGAGGCGCTGACGGCGGAGTGGCGGCGCGCCTCGCGTTCCGGACGTCCCTTCTCCGTGGTCATGGTTGATCTGGATAAGTTCAAGGAAGTGAACGACAGCATGGGCCACCTGGAAGGCGACCTGGTGCTGGCGCGGGTGGGCAGGCTGCTGGAGCAGAAATGCCGGCAGTCGAACGTGGTGGCGCGCTACGGCGGCGATGAGTTCGTTATCCTTATGCCCGAAACCGGGGTAGAGCAGGCGCAGATTCTCTCCGAGCGCCTGCGGCTGTGGATCGCCACCGACCCCATGCTCAGCGAGCGCGAGATCACCGGCAGTTTCGGAGTGGCCAGCTTCCCGCTGCACGGCTCCACCGCGGAAGATTGCCTGCGCGTGGCCGATGCCGGAATGTACGTTTCCAAGCACGCCGGCGGCAACCGCGTGTCCACGGCTGAGGAATACGCCGAGGGCGAAACCCGGGCGGTGCAGAGGCAGCTCATCGCCGGCTACATTGAAGGCTTCCTGCAGCGCGAGCACACGGGGCCGGAATACGCCGAAGAACTGGTGGTCACGCTGAAGAAATTCTGCGGGCCGGAGGGCGAATGCCATCCCGAAGTTCTGAAGGAGGCCATCGAGGTGCTGTGCCGCGCCGCCGAGACTCGCGAAGTGCATGCCTCCAGCCATGGCGAATCCGTCGCCAAGCATGCCCGCATGGTGGGGCGCGCGCTGGGCATGGAAGCTGATGAACTGGCCGACCTGGTCTATGCCGGGCGGGTACACGACGTGGGCAAGATTTTTCTGCCGGAAAAGATTCTCAACAAGCCCGGAGCGTTGACCGAAGACGAGTACTACCTGGTGAAGATGCATCCCAAGGTGGGAGGAGAAATCCTGGCCACCATTCCGGGCAGCCGGCGGCTGCGGGAGTGGGTGGAGCATCACCACGAGAACTTCGACGGCAGCGGCTATCCCGGCGGGCTGCGCGGGGAGGAGATCCCGCTGGGGGCGCGCATTCTGCACGTGGCCGACGCCTACGTCAACATGACCACCGAGCGCCCTTTCGCCGCGGCCCGCCCGCCGGAAGCCGCCATGGCCGAACTGGAGGCCCTGAGCGGCACCCAGTTTGACGGCATGATTGTGCGCATCCTCGCCCGCCAGCTCAAAGCGGAAAAGGCGACCACGCGGGGCAACTAAATTAACCTCCGCCGGGCCCGAATTCGGCCGTGTGCAGCTATTGCTGATCCCTTTCAGGGCGGCCTATGTCGGGATTTGGGAAGAAACGCACCCGGCAGCAGCCTGTTCTTGCCTACCAGTCGCCTTGTGCGCAGTGTCACTGACAAATCAGTCTCTTAGTGCTTGTCTAAAAGAGCACGGAGTCCAGGCGTTGGGAGACCTGCTCTCATGGGTGTTCTGCAAACACAAGGAGAGTGTCGTCCCGGAGTGACGCTGGGACATTATCATGTCCTGGAGAAGATTGGCGCCGGCGGAATGGGTGAAGTTTACCGCGCCCGCGACGAGCACCTCGACCGGGACGTGGCCATTAAAATCCTGCCTCCCGGCGCCTTAGGCGACGAACTCTCCCGCAAACGCTTCCACAAAGAGGCCATAACGCTCTCCAAGCTGAACCATCCCAACGTCGCCACGATTTATGACTTCGACACGCAGCAGGGCATGGATTTTTTGGTCATGGAATTCATCGCAGGCTCGACGCTGAGCGACAAGCTGAGGAAGGGGCCGCTGCCGGAAAACGATATTCTTCACCTGGGAATGCAATTGGCCGAAGGATTGATTGCTGCCCATGAACATGGGGTGATACATCGCGACCTGAAGCCCGGCAACCTCAAGCTGACTGAGGATGGGCGTCTGAAGATTCTTGACTTCGGGCTGGCGAAGTTGCGGCTTCCACTAACCGCGAGTGCTGCGACAGAGACTTGCAGCGCGGCGCAAAGCGTCATGGGGACTCTGCCCTACATGGCGCCAGAACAGTTATTGGGCGAGGAGATTGACGAGCGTACGGACATTCATGCCGCCGGCATTGTGCTGTACGAAATGGCCACAGGGCAGCGGCCGTTTGCTGGCGTCGCAGCTTCACAGTTAATCGCTGCCATTCTCCGCCTTCCCACCGTGCCACCCACGATGCAGAATCCCAGAATTTCTGCGGAACTGGAGCGCATCATCGGGAAGTGCCTGGAAAAAGAGCCGGGGGACCGCTATCAAAGCGCACGCGAATTGGCCATAGATTTGCGTCGTTTGGCGATGCACTTGACTCCCGCGTTTGCTGCCAGTTCACCGGCAACAGCGCCACACCGCCGGAGACGGCACTTGAACGCCGCCGTCGCCATGGCGGGCATTCTGATCGTCGCCGGCCTCCTGGCGTGGAATTGGCGCAGCCTGCGCGATCACCTGCGGCCCGCCCCGGGTCCTGCTCAGATTCGATCGCTTGCGGTGTTGCCACTGGCCAATCTCTCCGGGGATGCCAGCCAGGACTATTTCGCCGATGGGATGACGGAGGCGCTGATTACAAATGTGTCGAAGATCCGGGCGTTGAAGGTGATTTCGCGCACGTCGGTAATGCAGTACAAGGGCGTGCAAAAACCTCTGCCACAGATCGCGCGTGAATTGGGTGTAGAGGGCATTCTGGAAGGTTCAGTGCAGCGCTCTGGCAAGCGGGTAATGGTCACGGCGCAGCTGATCAACGCTGCCACGGATAGCAACTTGTGGGCCGAGACCTACGAACGCGATTTGCAGGATGTGCTGGTTCTGCAGAGTGAGGTTGCAAGGACGGTGGCACGCGAGATCAGGGTTACGCTGACGCCCGAGGAGACGAAACGTCTGGCCAGCGTTCCACAGGTAAACCCCGAAGCTTACGAAGCCTACCTCAAAGGGCGGTTTCACTGGTACAAGCTCTCGAAGGCAGAGTTAGACAATGCCGAGCGGTATTTTAAACTTGCCCTGGCCAAAGATCAGAATTACGCCTTGGCGTATGTTGGCCTGGCGGATGTATGGATGTCGCGAAGTGATGCCGGCTTCTTATCTCCCCAGGAAACCATGGCCAAAGCCAAATCAGCGCTGGTAAAGGCCCTGGAACTTGATGACACGCTCGCCGATGCCCACGTAAGTGTTGCCAACCTGAAGATTTTTGAAGGCGATTACCCCGCCGCAGAAAAAGAATTCCAGCGAGCAATTCGCCTGAACCCCAGCCACGCGAACGCCCACTTCATGTACGCCGACTACCTCATCTCCCAACTGCGCTGGGGAGATTGGGAGCGAGAAATCCATAGGGCGCTAGAACTAGATCCCATGAGCTATTTCTTCCAGTGTTTCTATGGCTGGCAGTTGGTCTATGTGGGCCGCTATGATGAAGCTATTGCGCAAATCCAGAAAGTTCTGGCTGAGGAACCGAATTCTTCCTCCGCCCACCTGGGCCTGTGGGACGCCTTTTACAAAAAAGGACTGGACCAGGAAGCTGTGCAGGAGGCGGAGCGATTCTTTTTAGCGCTCGGCGATCAGGAAGTGACGAGGGCTCTTCAGCAGGGCTACCGGGAAGCCGGCTATCGCCGAGCTATGAAGCGTGCGGCCGACACCCTGGCCGCGCGCGCGGCCAGGACTCATGTTCCCGCCGTGCGCGTCGCGCGTCTGTATGCTCACGCCGGAGAGAATCAACGCGCCCTCTATTGGCTTGAAAAAGCCTACGCTGCGAGAGAGAGCCCTTTGATCCATCTCGGCGTGGCAAGGGATTGGGACGGCCTGCGTTCC
>DASVBI010000260.1:0-2290 GCA_036375915.1 Terriglobales bacterium
CGGATGCGGACGCGTGGTCACCAAGCCCAGCTCCACCATTTTCTCCACCGCGATGGTCACCGGCACGCCGCCGTGCACGTCCATGCGCCCGAGTTCGGCGGGCTCGCCATGCTCTTCGATCACCCAGATCTCCTCCAGGACTTCGTCGAACTGCTCCTGGTCGCTCATGGCGAAGACTTCTTCGGTGGCAATCTTGCCGTGGTGCAGTTCCACGCGGCGGTCGGCCAGGCGGGCCACCAGCGCATCGTGCGTCACCATGATGATGGTGCGGCCCTGCTGGTGCAGCTCGCGCAGCAGGCGCAGCACGATTTCTTCGTTCTGCGCGTCCAGGTTGCCGGTGGGCTCGTCGGCCAGCACAATCTTGGGATCGTTGATGAGGGCTCGGGCAATGCACACGCGCTGCTGCTCGCCTCCCGATAAATGCGCCGGCAGGTGATGGGCGCGGTCCTTCAGGCCCACGCGCTCCAGCGCTTCCAGCGCTTCCTGCTCGTCGGTCATGCTGTGGAAGTACTGGGCCAGCATGACGTTCTCCAGCGCGGTGAGATAGGGAATGAGATGAAACTGCTGGAAGACGAAGCCGATTCTTTCCGCCCGCACCCGGGTGAGCTCGGCGGCGCTCAGCCCAGCCACATTCTGCCCGGCCAGCCAGACGTTGCCGCTGCTGGGCCGGTCGAGGCAGCCAATCAGGTTCACCATGGTGGATTTGCCCGAGCCCGAGGGACCCATGATGGCCAGCCATTCGCCGGGCATCACCGTGAGCGACACGTCGTCCAGCGCGCGAATGACGGCGCCGTTCTCCTCGGCTTTCGCCGGGTAAAGCTTGCTGACGTGTTCCAGTCGGATCATGGTTATTCCCCTCGAAGTATGGTGGCCGGCTGCACCCTCCGCAGCAGGGCCATGGGCAAGGCAGCGGAGAGCAAGGCTACCACAACGCTGCCTAGGAACACGCTGGGAAGGACGCTCAGACGTGGCGAAATTGATGCCTGGAAGTTGGCGCGGCCAATCCAGGCGGCGGCTCCAATGCCGATGGCGTAGCCGAATAGGGCACCAATAGCCCCAATGGAGGCGGCCTCGGCGGCGAAAAAGCCGCTGATCAGGCGCTCGGAGGCGCCCAGCGCCTTCATGATGGCGAAGTCGCGGCGGCGGTCGAGCACCCAGGCGGTCAGGGTGGCCAGCACGCACAGGGCGGCGGTCAGGATGATCAGCGCCGCCGCCGCCAGCAGGGTGGAGCGGGTCTTGCCCAGCACCCGGCCTTCCGCTTCCATGATCTGGCGCACCGGGCGGACTTCGGCGCCGGGCACGGCAGCAGCCACCTGCTTCAGGATAGCCGTGATTTGCGCGGACGAGCCGTTGGCGGCAATTTCAATAGTGGAGGGCTGCACCCCGGTCCAAGCGGTGAAGTCCTGCAAAGGTAAATAAACCCGGCTGTCTTCGGCGGCGCCGGTGGTAAGAGTGCTGGCGGCGGTCAGGTGAATGGAGCGGCCGCGAAAATTCAAATCGAAGGCCTGGCCCTGCGGGCTGACTACGGTCGCAGCCCGTGAACCCAGCAGGGCTTCGCCTGCCGCGTGCGGCCACGACGAAACCGCCCACCAGGAATCGAGCCGGCGCACGCCATCCATGTCGGTGCCGGCGGCCACGATGGGCGAACCATCACGGGTGCTGGCCACCACGTAGGCAAAAGGAACGGCGATGCCGCGTCCGGCCAGCGCCGCCTGCACTCGCGGCAAAGCGTCCGGGGGAAGAAACTGGCCCTGTTTGGCGACCACCACAATGTTGGCGCCGTATTTGCGGAATTCGGTGCGCAGCTTGGCCTGCACCTCCACGTACAGGTTCAGCATGGCGGTGGCCACCGCAGCGGCGACTACCACGGCCAGCAGGGCAGAGAGGGCGCGCCCGCGGCGTACCAGCGAGGCGCGCAGCAGCATGCGCAGGAACATTCCGTGCCTGCCGGAGCGGCGGGCCGGGCGAATTGGGGGCATGGCGCTCATGCTTCAGCCTTCAAGGCGTACACCGGATCGAAACGCACGGCGCGGCGGATGGCAACGGCGCTGCCGGCGAAAGTAACCAGCGCCGCAATTGCCAGGACGACGGGGAAGAGCACGGGTTGCACGCTGATTTGCGAATCGAAGATGCTGCGCCCGATTTCACGAGCCAGCAGGCTGCCGCCGGCAAATCCGACCATACCGCCCAGCACCGCCAGGAGAGCAGCCTCGGCGAAGAAAACCGATGCCACCGTGAAGTTGGCGGCGCCCAGCGCCTTCATCAGGCCGATTTCGTTGCGGCGCTCAAA
>DASVBI010000696.1:0-6449 GCA_036375915.1 Terriglobales bacterium
GTTATGGGTGGGAGCTACGGCGGCTACATGACCATGATGGCGGTGACCAAAGCGCCCGAGGTATGGGGCGCGGGCGTGGCCATTGTGCCTTTCGTCAATTACTTCACCGAAGTGCAGAATGAAGACCCGGTGCTGCGCGAAATGGACCTGGCCACCATGGGCGATCCGGTGAAGAACAAAGCTCTATGGGAGGACCGCTCGCCCATTTTCTTCGTGGACCGCATCAAGGCGCCGCTGCTGATCCTGGCCGGCGCGCACGATCCCCGCTGCCCGCAATCGGAAGCCCAGCAGGTGGCGGATGCCATTAAAAAGCGCGGCGGGGTGGTGGATTTGAAAATTTATGAAGATGAAGGCCACGGCTTTTCGCGCGTGTCCAACCAGATTGACTCATGGAAGCGCATCAGCGACTTCCTGCAGGCGCACGTTCCGCCCGCCGACTGCGGCTGCTCGCTGAACGATTGAGTTCGAGTATCACAGCTCGCGGGCGAGGACGCCCGCTCCACAAGTCTTGGTTTCGATTACACAATTACTCGATTACGCAATTACACAATCCCAATTACTGAAGGCGTTACGACGCCTCGGACAGGGCCGGTTGCTGCAGAATCCGGTCCACCTCGGCCAGATCGGCGGGCGTGAGCTTCCAACCGGCGGCGCCTGAGTTCGAGCGTACCTGTTGCTCAGAGGTCGCCCCGGCGATCACCGAGGCCACTTTCGGGTGCGCCAGAAGCCAGGAAAACGCAAGCTCCAGAATGCTGTGCCCACGCGTTTCGGCAAAGCGGATCAAGCCTTCCACAACCTGCAGGTTGCGCTCGTTCAGAAGCTTCCCAAACCGCTCCTGGGTGGAGATTCGCGTTCCCGGAGGCGCGGGACGACCGGCGCGATACTTCCCAGTTAGCAGCCCATTGGCCAGAGGAAAATAGGGCAGGAAGGACAGCCCGCGCCGCTCACATTCGAGCAGCACTTCCCTTTCCGGATCGCGGTGCAGCAAGCTGTATTCGTTCTGCGCGCTTACGAAACGTGCCGCACCCGGGCGCAGCGCCGCTTCGGCCTCGCGAATCTGCTGCGCGGAAAAGTTGGAGCAACCGATCTCGCGAACTTTGCCGGCTTTCACCAGTTCATCGAGCGTCGCCAGGGTGTCCGCGATGGGCGTTTCCGCATCGGGTTGATGCAGCTGGTAGAGGTCAATGTAATCGGTCCCCAGGCGGCGAAGGCTGTCCTCGGCGGCCTGGCGCACATATTCAGGCTTGGCGCCGTGGCGTTGCTCGTCCACCTTCATGCCGAATTTAGTGGCGACTATGACCTGTTCGCGGCGGCCGCGCAGCGCCCTGCCCAAGTACTCTTCGCTCTTCGTGCCGCCGTATATATCAGCTGTATCGAAGAAGTTGATACCCGCGTCCAGCGCGGCGTGCACCACCTTGGCGGTGGCATCGGCGTCCAGGCGCCAGCCAAAGTTATTGCAACCCAGACCAACCACGGAAACCTGCAGTGAGCCGATCCTGCGCTTTGCCATGCACCCTTTCTCCAGCTTCCGGATTTATGAATGGATACCGCAACCTTCACAGCCGATTCACGAGGAGCACACTTTCTGTTTCAGAGCAGCCGTTCGCCGCCGAATCCGTAGGCCTCGAGGGCGTGCGCAGCGGCCGCGGATTTCGGATACCGGTCCGCGAACATGGTCCAGATCATGGTGTCGTAGAGCGGAGTAGCGCCGCCAGGATGGGGGCGGCGCAGGGTGGCTTCGTGGAGGTAGCCCAGCTTGCGGGGCACAGCGGCGCTGCGCTGGTTGCCGACTACCACGTGAATCTCCACTCGCGAAACTTTGTCCACCTCGAAGGCCACACGGGTCAGCGCGGCGGAAAACTCCGTGGCGATGCCCTGGCCGACGCTGTCGGCGCGCACCCAGTAGCCGATCTCGCGGGCATCGGGGCCCACCCGGTTATGCAGTCCGGTGCCGCCCAGCACGCGTTCTTCGGCGCGATCGAAAACGCCGTAAATGAAATCCAGTCCCAGGTCGAAGTCGGCGCGCCAGCGCCGGATGCGCTCATACTTGCGTTCCAGGAGCTCAGGCTCGTTGTGCGCCCAGGGCAGCCAGGGCCGCAGGTGCTCCACGCTGCTGTCAACCGCTTCCTTGAGCTTAACGGCGTCTTCCGGCTGCCAGCAGCGGATCACCAGCCGCGGCGTGACAATACGGTAAGCAGGTCCCATGGGGCACGATTATCATCTGCCGCCTGCGAAGGCCGCAAGATTGCGTTCCGGCAGCGTCGTGCCGCAAGCCGTCCCGGCGAGGTTGGCTGGGTTGCATGCGGCAAAGAAGTGGCTGCGAGACAGTCGGCTGTTAACATCCCTGCCCTGTTACGCATCGCGGGTGACGCGCCCAGTCACGAATTCCGAGTTACGGCATCCCATACAGTTGCCGGTACACGGCCGCATTGCGCACGATGGCCTGCACGTACTCACGGGTTTCGGTGAAAGGGATGGACTCCACGAATTCCGGCGAATCCTTAAAGTTACCGTTGGAAACCCAGTCCTGCACCCGATCACTGCCGGCGTTATAAGCCGCCAGGGCGTATTCCACGTTGCCGTTGTATTTATCCAGCAACTCGCGGAAATAGCGGGTGCCCAGCCGCAGGTTCATGTTGGGCACCAGCAGCAGGCTGGTGGAGAAACGCCGGACACGCTGCTGGCGGGCTAGAGTTCGTCCCACCTGGGGCAGCAACTGCATCAGACCCCAGGCATTGGCATGGGAAACAGCGCCGGGGTTGAATTCTGACTCCTGTCGAATCAGCGCCGCCACCAGGAAGGGGTCGAGGCGGTTTTGCAGAGCATCCTTCTTCAGTTCCGTCCAGTAAGGACGGGGAAACAGCGCCTGCCAGTAGGAGCGCGGCATGGCCGAGAGGTCATAGGAGAAATAATCGGGCGCGATGTGTTTGACCAATTCGATGGCCAGGTTGTACTGGCCCGCGTCCTGGTAGAGGTCAACAATCTTATTGGTCGCCCAGGTGGCGGGCCCCAGGGGCGCCGCCGCGGCCTGCAGTTCGCGGACGGCGAAGGTTACGAAGCCGCCGTTCTGCAGCAGCAGAGCTTTTTCAATGCGCACATCATCCGGTGGCTCGTCGTCCTCGCCCAGACTGGGCGGCAGCGTGGCCGGCGGAATCTTTTCCAGCAGCGGATCGGGGGCGGGATCTCCGCTGGCGCCCATCTCTTGCATGCGCTGCCGCGCCAACCCGGCGTAGTAGTAACTGGAGAAGCGGTCGGTCAGCTTCTGATAGTAAGCGCGCGCCTTGCCCAGGTCGTGGTCCTGTTCCGCGACGCGAGCGCGCCAGTAAAGCGCCGCCGGAACTTCAGGCGAGCCGGGATAGCGCGCGATCTGCTCTTCCATCTGCTTCCTGGCTTCGTCGCTGCGGTTCTGGCGCAGGCTCAGCCAGGTGGCCTTCCAGTGGGCGTAGTGGGCACGCGGGCTGTCAGGAAAGCGCTGGTCCAGTTCGCGGTAGAAGTCTATGGCCTTGTCGTAATCGCGCTTAAGCAGGCAGGCGTTGCCGGCCAGCAGCAGACCGCGGTCAAACCACACGCTGTTTGGGGCTTCCTGGCGCAACTCGGCCGCCAGCTTCTCGATCTGATCCTGGTCGCTGTCGGCGCGGGCAATTTCCATCAATTCGAAGACCCGCTCCGCGTTGACCTCCGTGTTCGCCCCGGGAATGGACTGCAGCAGGTTTTTTGCATCTTTGTCCCTGCCGTCATGGTGCAGAGCAATACCCAGGTCAAGCTGGATGGCGGGGCGCTGATCGGCGGGCGCGGCCGGCAGCAACGCCTGGTATTCGCGCATGGCGTCGTCATAGTGCCGCGCCGTCAGCAGGCTGTTGGCGCGCATCTTGCGTTCGTCAAAAGTGGGCGTGGGAACAGAAGCTGGGGGCAGCCTGCTCAAATCGCTGTTGGCGGCATCGGCTTCCGGGGCCAGGGGCATGGCGTAGTAAAGGCGGTGAAGGATCTCCGCCCCCGGCGCCGTCTGCCCGGCGGCAATATAGGCCCGCCCCAGAGCCAGTTCCACATCGGAGCGTACCGGCTGGCGGTGTGCCTGCAGCACCGCGATCGCCGGTTGCGGCTGGTTCTGCGCCACCAGCGCGTTGGCATAAATGACCGCCGCGTCCACGGCGAAAAGCGAATCGGGATAGTTGCTTTCAAATTTACCCAAAGCCTTGACTACACCAGCGGAATCGCCCTGAGCTCCATAAGCCATGGCCAGGAAGTAATCCACGTAGTCGGCCAGTTCGCCCGCCCGCGGCTGGGCCCGCTTGAGCGCGGGAACGGCTTTGGCGTAGTCACGCTCGAGGAGGTGGGCGTAGCCGATAGCCAGCCAGGCCAGCGCAGCTTCGTCAGTGCCGGCGTGGCGGCGGGCATAGGCCTGTACCCCGGCGTAAGCGGCGGGTGTGCGGTCCTGGAGCAGTTGGCGGGCCATGGGCTTCAGGTCGCTGGAAGCCACAAACGCGCGCGTTACCCTCCGCACTCGCCGGGAAATCTTCCGGCGCTTCTTTTTTTTCTTCGCCTTGGGCCGGGCGGATGATTTCTTCTTGCCTGATATGGGGTTGGTTTGCTTGGCGGTGGAAGATTGCGGCTGATACCCGGCCGCATTAGACGGGGACAAGGAACTGCCCAGCAGAATAAATACAACTGCCAATGCCAGGACCCGGGTATTCACATTGCTTGTAGTTTAGCGCGAGAAACCTTCGCCCAGAAGAGAACGATCGTTGTTAGCAAGGTTCTGGATGATCTCCTGATCGAAGTACCTGGCTGAACCGGCCGCGGTGCTGCCGTAACGCTTCTCGTAGGCGGCTCGACTCTTCTCGATGTCCTCTTTCAGGCGCTGGTAAAGGTCGCCGTTGGCTTGCCCTTCCTGGACCTTGGCCTTGTTGTAGAGCTTGATTTCGTCCACCAGCAGCTTGGCGAAGCGCTGCGCCTTGCGGTGGACAGCATCGTCATTTCCGCCGGCCGGTGTTGCAACTGGGGCGGAGAGAGCGCTGCCGGCCCCGGCCGCAACCGCCATGGCCATGGGCGCAGGTTCCGCTTCGGGCTCAACTACCGCTTCGGCATGGGTCTCTGCTACTGGTTCGGCTGCTGCCGCCATGACCGCTGCAGCCGCGGGCACGCTTTCCACAACAGGCGCTTCACTCTTTTCCACGGGAGCGGCCGCCGCTTCGGCGCTTTCCTGGCTGCCCGTGGCCCGGCGCAGGGCCACGATTTCCAACCACAGCCCGCTAGAAAGCACCAGCATTTCCAGGGCGGCATCGTCCAGTTGGCCACCGCTTTCCGTACCGGCATCCGCGTAGAGCGCCGCCGCCACCTTTTCCTTCAGCAGCAGCGGCAGCAGGAAAACGCGATTGTCCAGGGGAGCGGAAAAGGTGCTGGTGAAGTTCACATCCATATCTTCCGCGCTTCCCCGGATGGGCGCTTTCTGTTCCAGCACGCGAGCTCCCAAGCCAGCGGAAGCATCCAGGGAGAAATTCCTGATTTCGTCGTTATTGGCGAAACCACGACCTTGCCAGCCCATCACCGCACTGCCCCGAACCACGAACAGAGCCGCCCGGCTGCTGAACTGGCTGGCGCCATCCAGCAGGGCGCTGAGAATCTCTTTTTGCCCGTTGGCCTGGCGCACTGCCGAGATGGCGTGCAGCAGCTGCTTGGGGCTGGAATCGCCGCCGCCCAGACCGGGCTGGAGTTCCTCCAGTACCCGCCGCACCAATTCGTCGCGCAGGGTGGGAAATTGGCTCTCCAGCACCTGCGAGACCACCCGCCCCACCATCTCCTGAATCCAGTTATTTTCGGCCATTTGCTCGCTAAGCCTTTGTCGGACGCACCTTTTCCCCGAATTCACGGGGAAAACTACGCTTTTCATACCGCATTTGCCGGCCAGCGGCAAGTTACCTTCAGGCTGTGACCGCGGGGGTCCGCCTTCCGGCCAAGGATTTCTTGCCAACCAAGAGCGGCTAAAAGCGTCTAATCTCAGGCTCCACCCTGGCCGGCAGAGGGGAGCAAAAACAGGTAGAATGAGGGCCGGGTTTCCGGGCGCGGAGAAAAGTTGAATCGATAAATCATGGAAACCATCCAAACCAAAGTGAATGAGCCAGTCAGCGATGAGCTGGCATTGGTTCAGGCCGCCAAGAAGGGTGATGTCGGCGCTTTTGGCGAGCTGGTCAAGCGTTACGACCGCAACGTGTTTCGCATCGCGCTGCACATTACGCAGAATCGCGAGGATGCGGAAGACGTGGTCCAGGATGCGTTCCTGAAGGCGTACGAGAACCTGGAGCAGTTTCAGGGACAGAGCAAGTTTTACACCTGGCTGGTGCGGATCGCGGTGAATGAGGCGCTGATGAAGTTGCGGCGCCGGCGCCCCGAGCGCATGGTTTCGCTTGACCAGGAAGTGCAGACGGAAGAGGACTCCATGCCCCGCGAGGTGG
>DASVBI010000748.1:0-2962 GCA_036375915.1 Terriglobales bacterium
TAAACTTCTGTGATCCGGCAATGCCTGTCATCCCCAGCGAGCGCGACCGATTCCGCTTTGCCGGAGAGGAAGCGCGAGTCGAGGGACCTTGTGTTTCGCAATAAACGAGGATTCCTGACCTCGGCCAGGCCAAAGGAGACAACTCCATGACCATTGCTCGCTTCCTTACGCTGGTTGCCCTTCTTCTCGTTCCCGGGATGACCGCTTTAACTGCGAATTCCAAATCCCCGTCCGGCCTTCTCCTGGTCGCCAACAAGGGCGAACACACCCTCGGCTTGATTGACCCCAGCACGGAACGCCAGATCGCCATCATCCCCGAAGGCGGCGTAACCGGCCACGAGGTTGCCGTCTCGCCCGACGGCGGCCGCGCCTTCGTTCCCATCTACGGCAACTCCGGCGTGGGCCTGCCCGGCAGCAACGGCCGCAAGATTGATGTGATTGACCTGGACCGCCGCCGCGTGGCGCGCACCATTGACTTCAGCCGCGGCGTGCGCCCGCATTGTGCTGTCTTCGGCCCCAAAGACGGCCTGCTCTATGTCACCACCGAACTGGACAAATCGGTCGCCGTCATTGACCCCAAAACTCTCAAAATTATCGGCAACGTTCCCACCGGCCAGCCCGAATCCCACATGCTGGCCATCAGCCCCGATGGCCGCCGCGGATACACCGCCAACGTGGGCCCCGGAACTGTCTCCGTCCTCGATCTGGCGGCGCGCAAGACTCTCACTGTTATCCCCGTCGCCCCCCACGTGCAGCGCATTTCCGTTTCTCCCGACGGCCGCTGGGTCTTCACCTCCGACACCACCAAGCCTCGCCTCGCCGTCATCAACGCCGCTGCCGGGAAAGTGGACCGCTGGCTTGCTCTGCCCGGTACCGGATATGGCACGGCTTCCACTCCTGATGGAAAATACCTGCTGGTTGCCTTGCCGGACGCCAACCGGGTGGCGGTGGTTGACCTCCCCAACCTGCGCGTGGTCCAAACCATCAGCCTGCCCGCGGCTCCGCAGGAGGTCCTCATCCGCCCTGATGGCAAGGTTGCGTACGTTTCCTGTGACCGCAGCCATCAGGTGGCCGCCATTCAGATCGGGGACTGGAGCGTAAAGCTGATCGGCGCAGGAAAAGGCGTGGACGGCTTGGCCTGGGCCAAATAGAAAACGCTGGGCGGGCTGCCATACAAAAAGATGATTTGTCATGCTCAGAAAGCGCGAGCCGCGCTGGCGCAGTGAGCGCGCCGAAGCACCTGCTTTTTTATGGCTGCAAGACTAATGTTCTCTTTTCGGCAAGCTTTGTCTGTCATTCCGAGCGAGCGCGCGCCGGAGCTTTACGCTGGGAGCGCGAGTCGAGGGATCTTGTGCCTTCGTCAGCTGGCGGGGACGCAAAAAAGATGATTTGTCATTCTCAGGAAACGCGAGCCGCGCGCTGAGCCCGACGAACACCCTGTTTTCTCTGAGTTCGACAAGGGTTTGTGGGGCCCGCGCCCTCGGGCGAAGTGGCAGCTGCACGCCGCCTGCGGCGTTTATTTCTGCGGGGCGGGCTTGGGCGCCGGGTTGGTCACGGGCGGCGCGGTCTTTACCGGCTGGGTTTTGCTCTGCGACGGCTTCAGGCCTTCCAAAACCGAACCGCTGCGGTGGCGCGAGGCGTAAACCGAAAGCGTGATCGAGGTCACCATGAAAATCACCGCCGACCAGGTGGTCGCCGTGCCCAGCAAAGTGGAAGAGCCGCGAGGACCGAACGCGGTCTGGCTGCCCATGCCGCCAAAGGCGGAAGCGACGTCGCCGGCGTTGCCGCTCTGCAGCAGCACCACGATGATGATGAAGAAGCAAACCACAATGTGAATCAGAGTGATAAGTGTGACCATGAGTTAAATGGCTCGCCGGACGCCCGGACTACCCTTTCTCCGAATGCTGCGGAAGGAGGGATGAACCCCAAATCCTGCTGCTAACACTTTCGGGCGTAGGGAAAGTCTATCAGCCTGGCATTGGCTCGCACAAGTGTCTACATTAAAGCCACTTGCGGCCCCATCGTTTTCTCTTGACCTGCCCTGTCCTCACATGTGATTATAAATAATATAATAACTATGATAAATAATAATAGAAAAGCTAAGAGTTTCACTCTGGAGCGTTCGGTGGTGGAATATATCGCCCATACGCGAGCCGGCCAATCTGCCAGCGAGCGTGTGAATGAGCTGCTTAAGCGGGCGATTGCGCAGGAGGAACAAGAACGCCTGGCCATGGAAGCGCAAGCCTTTTTCCGTGAGGTGCTCCCTGAGGAGCGCGAGGAAAGCCGTGCCTTTCAGACTGCCACCCGGCGCACCCTGGCGCGTGACGAGGATTAATGCAGCCGCCCCCAGGATGGTTTCCCCGGCGTGGCGAAATTTATTGGGCTTCGCTGGATAAGCTGCGGCCTGTGCTGGTGCTCTCGGTTGATGCGCTGAATGCCAACGCTTTTGACGTCTGCATAGTGCCCATCACCAGTATGGAGCATCGCAAATTCACCTTGCGAGTGCCCATCAAAGCAGGCGAGGCCAGGCTGGAGAGGAATTGCTGGGCTAAGTGCGACCAGGTGACCACGCTGGAGAAAAGCTTGCTGCAATATCCAGCGCTGGGCGTGCTCTCCCCCACTCTGTTTGCCGCCATTCAAGCACAAGTTAAAAAGGCTTTAGGTTTGTCCTGAAACAAGCGGGGAGCAGGGCCTGAATGGTGCGGAAGGGGGGATTTGAACCCCCACGCCTTTCGGCGCCACCCCCTCAAGATGGTGTGTCTGCCAGTTCCACCACTTCCGCACAGACTCGATGCGGCGGCGCAGAGGGACACGAACGCGCCGGCGCGAACAGCTCGATTATAGCAAAGGCAGGTCGAACGGTCAGGTCGGCCTATCGGTCCCTCCGTCAGAGGACCGAGCGACCGGCAGACGGCGCTACGACAGACCGACAGACCGCGAGACTGACTCCTACCACTTCACG
>DASVBI010000169.1:0-2401 GCA_036375915.1 Terriglobales bacterium
ACTCAGTACCCAGTACTCAGTACAGGCTTTCTTCTGCCATGGTGTTGCGCATTACGGCTGACGACTGACAACTGGCAACTGAGTTCTGATCCTGACTGCTAACTACTAACATGAAAATCGAAGCCATCACGTTGCGGGAAATTCGCATGCCGCTGGTGCACTTTTTCGAGACCAGCTTCGGGCGCACCTACGAGCGTCGTATTCTGCTGGTCACCGTGCACTGCCAGGGTTTGGACGCCTGGGGCGAGTGCGTGGCGGGCGAGGATCCGTTTTACAGCAACGAGTGGGTGGAAGGCGCCTGGCTGGTGCTGAGCAAGTACCTGGCGCCGGCGGTAGTGGGCCGCAAGCTGGAGGCGGCGCGCGACTGCGTTTCGCTGTTTGCGCGCATTCGCGGGCACCGCATGGCCAAGTCGGCCATCGAGAACGCGCTTTGGGATGCGGAGGCGCTTGAAACCGGTAAGCCGTTATGGAAATTGCTGGGCGGCACGCGGCGGGAGATTTCCTGCGGCGTCTCCATCGGCATTCAGGACAGCGTGGAGCAATTGCTGGAGAAGATCGCCATCGAGCTGGCCGCCGGCTACCAGCGCATCAAGGTCAAGGTAAAACCCGGCTGGGACGTGAAGGTGCTGGAGAAGATTCGCCAGAAGTGGCCGGAGATCCTGCTGAGCTGTGACGCCAATTCCGCTTACACGCTGGATGACGCCGGCCACCTGAGGCGCTTCGACGAATTCAAGCTGCTGATGATCGAGCAGCCGCTGTGGAACGACGACATCTACCTGCACGCGCGCCTGCAGCGGGAACTGCACACCCGCATCTGCCTGGATGAATCCATCCGCAATTCGCGCGACGCGGAGATGGCGGCCGAGGTGCGCGCCTGCGGCATCATCAACATCAAGGTGGGACGGGTAGGCGGCTTCAGCGAGGCGGTGCGGGTTCACGACATCTGCCAGTTGCACTCGCTTCCGGTGTGGTGCGGCGGCATGCTGGAGTCGGGAGTGGGACGGGCGCAGAACATCGCTCTCTCCACGCTCAACAACTTCAGCCTGCCGGGAGACGTTTCCGCCTCAAAGCGCTACTGGAAGGAAGACATCATCGAGCCCGAGGTGACCGTCTCCGCCAAAGGAACAATCAGGGTATCCGACCAGCCGGGCACGGGTTATAAGGTACGTGAAGACCTGATTGAGAAGCTGACCGTGAGAAAAGAGACCGTAGGCCGGGCCTAGTATTCAGCGCCTGGTGCCACAGCCGCTACAGATCGCGGGCGATGCGGAAACCGTAGTCCGCATATTGGAACCCGGGTGGAATGCTGGAACGGGTGTGGCAGCGCGACACCTTAATGTGATGGCGCCAGGAGCCGCCGCGCGAGGCTTTGCGCGTCCCCTGGGCGGGGCCTTGCGGGTTGCGTTGGGACGAGACCTGGTAGTAGGCGGCATCGAACCAGTCGCTGCACCACTCATGGACGTTGTCGCACATGTTGAACAGGCCGTACGCGTTAGGCGAATAGCGCGCCACGGCTTCGGGACCGGTCAGCCAGCGCCGGTCGTAATCAGGCAATGATTGGGGCGCTTCGTCGCCCCAGGGAAATAGCTTGCCCTCCACACCGCCCCGCGCGGCGCGTTCCCACTCCGCCTCGGTGGGCAGGCGATAGCGGCGCCCGCTCATTTCTGAAAGCCATTGGCAGTATTGCTCCGCCTCAAACCAGGAAACCGCGACCACCGGCTGCTGGGGATGATTGAAGTTGGCGTCGTTCCAATTAGGCGGCGGGGCCAGCTTGCTTGCGCGCAGAAAAGGCTGGTAATCGGCGTTGGTCACCTGGCAGCAGGCAAGTTGGAATGCATCCACCCACACGCGGTGCACAGGACGCTCGCAATCCAGGCCGGAAGCGTGTCCCATGTCGAACCAGCCTTCGGGAATGCGAGCCATCGCGGGCTCAAGAACCGACGGAATGAGTTCGCGCACCGACACCACGCCAACTTAGCACAGAAGCTGGCTGACTCGCTGGCTAGCTGCCTTGCTTCTTCGCCGCAGGGGCATGCAGCGCGGCGGCCGCCCGCGTCAGCGCCTGCTGCAGCGATTGCAGATGACGCTCCTCGGTCAAGTAGCTGATCACCATCATGCGCATCACGCTGCGGCCGTTAACGCGAGTCTCAGAAATCCAGCGGGTACCGTCGGCGGTCACGGCCTCCACAATGGCATTATTAGCCGCGGCAATCTCCTCTTCGTTCCGTCCCGCCGGCCGAACGCGAAAATTCACGAGTGTGAGGGCGGGCTCAACCGTCAGCTCGTAATCGGGAGAACTCTTTACCCAGGTGGCAAAGCCGCGCGCCAGGCGCAGCTGACGGTCAATGTGGTCCTCATACGCCCGCCGGCCGTGCACCCGCAGGGTGAGCCACAGTTTGAG
>DASVBI010000053.1:0-3024 GCA_036375915.1 Terriglobales bacterium
CTGCTTATCCAGGGCGATGACGATCCGGATGTGCCCTTCAGCCAGACGGTGGACCTGGCACAGCGCCTGCGGGCGAATCATGTGCGCTTCGAACAGCTGGTGTTTCCTGACGAGGCCCACGACATGCTGCTGTGGCGGAACTGGGTGGCAGGATATAAGGCGACGGCGGAGTTTTTTAACCGCATGCTGAAATCCGAGGGAAACGCGGGCGGCCGCTAAGCGTGGGTCTTTTTGCCACGGCGAAGGCCGGTTCCGCTGGTTGCACTCTAGGACAAGCCCGTAGCCGTGCTGTGATAGCAGCGGCTCGCGGGCGGGGGCGCCCGCGCCACAACGTTTTCTGCTGCCCGCGGTGTATCCTAAAACGCAACTTGCAATGGCGGAGTCCAGTATCCAGCTGAAACCTGCACCCCAAGCCCCTCTTGAGCAAAGCCAGATGGGGCCGCGGGTTCGCCTGGCCCTGATCAGCGGGATTACGGTTTTGGCGGCGGTACTGCGCCTGCTTTACCTGGGCAAGAAAAGCTTCTGGCTGGATGAGATTGTCAGCGTCTCCATCGCCCGGCTGGACGCGGCCGGCTTTCGCAACATCGTGATGAGCTGGGAGCTGAATGAAGGGCTCTACTACACGCTGCTGCGCGGCTGGATGCACCTGGCGCGGGGAGAATTTGGGATCCGCCTGCTTTCGGTGGCGCCGTCGGTGGCCGCCATTCCTGTTGTTTACCTGCTGGGGCGCAGGTTGATCTCGGAAAGTACAGGCCTGATTGCGGCTCTGCTGCTGGCGGTGAATGCCTTCGATGTGCGCTACGCCCAGGAAGCGCGCGGCTACAGCCTGTTTGCGTTCCTGGTGGCGCTGGCCTGCTGGTTTTTCGTGAGGTGCATGGACGCGCCGCAGAAAAAGGGCAACTGGGCGGGGCTGGTGATCGCGCTGGAGCTGGGCATGTACGCGCATTTTTTTGCCGGGCTGATACTGCCGGTATTCTGGCTGGCGGCGCTGCTGCGCAAACGAGGTTTCCCCTGGAAGAGTCTTCTGATCAGCAGCGGCATAATTGTGCTTCTGGCCGTTCCCGCGCTTCTGTTTGTGGCCATGAAGAACCGCGGCCAGGTGGGCTGGGTGCAGCCCACCACCTGGCGGGACCTCTATGACCTGGCAATCTTGCTGAGCGGGCGAGGAGGCCTGGTCTTGCTGCTTATGTGCGCGGTCCTCCTGCTGCTGGCGTTGACGAAGATGATCGGCCGGGCGGGGACGCAGGAGGTTTGGGGCCATGCTCTCGCCTGGATGTGGCTGGTGCTGCCCATCGCCATGACGGTGGCCATCTCTGTCGTGAAGCCGATGTTTGTGACCCGATACCTGATCTTCTGCCTGCCCGCATTTGTGCTGCTGGTGGCGGTGGGGATGAGCGTGATCCGCCCCAGATGGCTGATGGCGGCGCTGCTGCTGGCCCTGGTGACCCTGTCGTTGCGGGGAGTTGGCGCTTACTATCGCGCCGGCTTTGATCCGCTGGATCAGGATTGGCGCGGAGCGGTGCATTACCTGCTGGAGCAGGCGCAACCGGGCGACGCGCTGCTGTTCTATCATCCCCTGGCGCGGCTGGCCTATGAATACTACCGCGAGCGCTGGCCGCAAGCTCCGGCTCCGGTGGTGGTGTTCCCTCCGCGTGCCGACGCGCGCCTGCTGAAGGGAACAACACCTGATTTCGCCCTGCTTGCGCAGATGCCGGAGCACTACCGGCGGCTCTGGCTGGTGCAGAATTGGGGTCCCGACGTTTTCACCCGGCGCTTGGACGCCGCGTTGGGAGCGCGCTACGTCAAGGCCGGCGAGCGGGACTTCAGCGTTATTCGCATCCAGCTTTATCAAAGCGCATTACCAAAGTAATTCAGCCTTCTCCGCAGGACAACAGCCCTGCCTGGGAGTGCAAATTATTTCACCTCGCAATTTGTGTGGGCCGTGGCGCAGCGGGTAAGTGCAATTGCTGTTGCGCACTTGCAAGTGGTCAACCGTGGCAGGCCAACTGCATTTTGCAGGGCATCCCCGATCCTAACTCTAAGGGAATGACAATGACTCAAACGCTGCACCGCCTGTGGTCCGACGATACCGCCCAGGATGTAGCCGAGTACTCCGTGATGTTAGCTGTGGTGCTGACCATCACGGTTATGACGGTGAGGCTGATAGGCGAGAACTCCAACAATGTGTTCAGCGAAATCGGCAGCAAGCTGAGCTGAGCTCAAGGACGCAACCATGGCTAAGAAAGACTTGCACACAAATTCGAGCGCTGAGACATCCCCAATGTCGGGCTTCTCTTTTGGGCTTCCGGTTTCCGACCAACGGCCGCAGGTGGAGGTAGACGAGGAAACACCTCAAAAAGGGCAAGGCAAGCGGCGCAGGAGTTCCGCACTGGGCGACGCGGCGGTGGCGATTGTGATCCTGTGTACGGCCATCGTGGGCTGTTTCGGGATCAACAGCGAGATGGTGGTGCACCAATTCCCACAGCTTGCGGCCGTCCTGCACCTGACGGCGCCGGCCGGAATTGCAGCCTTGCCGTCCGGGGCCAACGCCCAGGTCAAAGTGTGGGTGGACCTGAATACCGCTCTCTATTACTGTCCGGGAGCGGATTCCTACGGCCGCACCAAGACCGGCCGCTACTTGAACCAGGTTGACGCGCGGCTGGCGAATTTTGAACCGGCCGAACGGAGAGAGTGCACGGCACGGTCCAGCGGGATGGTAAGAAAAGGCGAGCTGGCGCACCGCTAAAGTGAGCCTCTGTCGCTCATGAACTCCTAGTCGCCCCTGCCAATCGGGGACACCGGGAAAGCGTTCAAAGTTCCACATAATTGTTTCCAACTGCGCCTCATTTTTCCGGGAGCGGGAGTCAGGGCCACAGTGTCTACGCGGGCAGAGAATGAGGGAATCTGCCCATGTTCGAAGACAGCCTGATTGAATCCTCCAACGTCCTGAAAACGCAACGTCCGGCGGCAACCGCGGTGTCGCTGCTGGCGCAATCGCTACTGGTGGCGATGATGGCGGCGCTG